>NZ_JBFTOU010000008.1:0-254359 GCF_056398125.1 Pseudomonas sp. 05L36
TTTGCCCGATGGACGAGCTGAGAAGCGTTACTGGTGGCATTAAAAGCGGGCTGGAGCTACGAAGAGCGCTTTAGGTGTAGTTAGCCAGCCAAACATCGTCGGCGCTAGTGTCGACGATGTTTGAACCAGTTTTTACACACTCTGGGCCGGSGGCGGCTAACCCGGCATCCATGCCGGGTTGCCCACTGCGCAGAACCTCCWCTCGGCCTCACGAGGGGGCGTGTACCGCAACAGCGCCCGAGGCGGCCTACCGGCCGGCCTGGTTCTGATGCGTGCGTGTTTCCCTGTAGGAGCTGTCGAGTGCAACGAGGCTGCGATCTTTTGGCTTTATTCCTTACAAACAAGATCAAAAGATCGCAGCCTTCGGCAGCTCCTACGGCGTGATACATCCGCGAAATCAGGTCGGCTGGCAGTCCGCCTTCGCTGGCAAGCCAGCTCCTACAGTGGATCTGCGTACACCCAGTGCTTCTCACCACTCAWCAGGCCGAGCGTTAGCTCGCCTGCAGCTYTTGATCTTGATCCACCCGCCCCCTCGGMAGGCTGAGCGGAGGTGTTTATCCGGGGATTGGCGCGCAGCGCCGTTCGACGCAGTCGAACTCATTGCATGTAGGTCGAAGCGAAGCCGACCGGAGGGCAATGCCCCCGGATGAATACCGGAGCGAAGGAACGCCGAGCCTAAGCGAGGGGCCGTACGCAAGGGGCGAGCGTTTTTTGCTTACTTTTTTAGGCGCTCTTGTAAAAAAGTGAGTCGCCGTAAGGGCGAAACCGTCAGCCGCCGTTACCGCAGCAACGGATATGTACACGGTAAACAAAAGACAGGTCGGCTCGAAGGCCGCCTCGATTACTGACAGATCAAAGCTCAAACCGCAATTCAGGCCAGATCGGCGACGTACCCCGCTTCTGCGACTCAAGAATGGCCCGGCACAACGAGCACAGACGCTGATCCTGAAACACCCGGCGATCGACACTCGACCAGCGCGGTTGCGCCGGCAACAGACTGCCACACAAGGTGCGGTCCGCCGAGCCGCCCAGCTCCAGTTGACGGGTCACCAGATGCACCCGCACTTCCTGGCAGGCGAACAGATCCAGCTGTTCGTCAGGCTCGATCAGTTGGTAGGCAAAAAGTGACCAGGCAGGACGCGGCATCGGGGGCTCCAAATCGGGGGCGCCACCTTAGCCGAAAGCCTGCTTCTAGAAAAGTGTCATAACAGTGGTTTTAGCGTAGGCCAGACATTTTCCAGCAACTTGTCCTGAGCCCCGGCCGCCGGGTGTATGCCGTCGGCCTGCATCAAGTCCGGATGGCCGCCCACACCGTCGAGGAAAAACGGCACCAGCGGGATTTTTTTCTCATCGGCCAGGTTGCTGTAGACCTCGGCGAAGGCCTTGGTGTAGCGGGCACCGTAATTGGGCGGCAGTTGCATGCCGAGCAACAGCACCTTGGCACCGCTGGCCCGGGAGCTGTCGATCATTGACGCAAGATTTTGTTGCAATTGAGTTGGCAGCAAGCCGCGCAGGCCGTCATTGCCGCCCAACTCGAGGATCACGACTTGCGGTTTATGCTCTACAAGCAGCGCGGGCAGGCGTGCCTGGCCCCCGGCACTGGTGTCGCCACTGATGGACGCATTGATCACTTTGTCGTCGAAACCTTCGCGCCTGAGCCGTTGCTCAAGCAGCGACACCCACCCCAGCCGGGTATCCAGCCCGAAACCGGCGCTGATACTATCGCCAACGATCAGGACTGTACCCGCCGCTGCGTTTTGGGCCATGCACATCAAGGCCAGGCCAGCACTCAAAAACCAGACACGCATCGGACTCTCCATGGGCGCAAGCATTCTCATCGCGAAGGACCTTACCAAAGTGGTTCCCAGCGCGGAAGGTGAACTGACCATCCTGCACGAACTCAGCCTGGAACTGAACAAGGGCGACAGCCTGGCCATCGTCGGCGCTTCGGGCTCTGGAAAATCCACACTGCTGGGCCTGCTCGCCGGCCTCGACCTGCCGAGCAGTGGCGAGGTCACTCTCGCCGGGCAAGGCCTGAGCAACCTCGATGAAGACCAGCGTGCGCGCATCCGCGCTGAACACGTGGGTTTCGTGTTCCAGTCATTCCAGTTGCTCGACAGCCTCAATGCCCTGGAAAACGTCATGTTGCCGCTGGAGCTCGACGGCCGCAAAGACGCCCGAGAACGCGCCACCCAATTGCTGCAACGGGTCGGGCTGGGCCAACGCCTGACTCACTCGCCGCGCCAGCTCTCCGGAGGCGAGCAACAACGCGTGGCGATTGCCCGCGCGTTTGCCGCCGAGCCCGATGTGCTGTTCGCCGACGAACCGACCGGCAACCTCGACAGCCACACCGGCGAGCGCATCAGCGACTTGCTGTTCGAGCTCAACCAGGAACGCGGCACGACCCTGGTGCTGGTGACTCACGATGAACGCCTGGCCCATCGCTGCCGGCGCCTGATCCGTCTTGAAGCCGGCCTGCTGGTCGCCCCTCTGGAGCCTTGATGGCACGTCTGCCGCTGTTGCGCCTGTTCAGCCTCGCCATCCGCCAATTGCTGCGCGATGCCCGCGCCGGTGAATTGCGCGTGTTGTTTTTCGCCTTGCTGGTGGCCGTGGCCGCCAGCACCGCCATCGGTTACTTTGGCGCGCGCCTGAACGGCGCCATGATGCTGCGCGCTACCGAGTTCCTCGGTGCCGACCTGCTGCTGGAAGGCAGTTCGCCTGCGCGCCCCGAACAGATAAGAAGCGGCACCGAACTGGGTCTGGAACACGCTCAAGTGGTGGAGTTCTCCAGCGTCATCGCCACCGATAACGGCATTCAGCTGTCCAGCATCAAGGCGGCCGATGACACCTACCCGCTACGCGGCGAATTGAAAAGCGCGCCCGCCCCCTTCGCCACGGAAACAGTCGGTGGCGGACCGCAACCCGGTGAAGCCTGGGTCGAGGCACGCCTGCTGACCGCCCTGGACCTGAAGATCGGCGATAGCATCGATGTCGGCATGAAAACCCTGAAACTGGCGCGGGTGCTGACTTACGAACCCGATCGCGCCGGCAATTTCTACAGCCTGACGCCGCGGGTGCTGATCAATCTCGGCGACCTTGCAGCAACCGGCGTGGTGCAACCCGGTAGCCGGGTCAGCTATCGCGAATTATGGCGAGGCAACGCTCAGGCACTCGAGACGTACCGGCAACTGATCAAGCCGGGGCTTGCCGCCAATCAGCGCTTGCAGGACGCCCGCGACGGCAATCGACAGATCGGTGGCGCCCTGGGCAAGGCCGAACGCTACCTGAACATGGCCAGCCTGGTGGCGGTATTGCTCTCCGGCGTGGCGGTGGCGCTGTCGGCAACCCGCTTCGCCACCCGCCGATTCGATGCCAGTGCATTGCTGCGCTGCCTCGGGCTGTCGCGCCGGGAAACCATGGTGTTGTTCAGCCTGCAACTCACTGTGCTCGGGCTGCTGGCCAGCATCAGCGGCGCCCTCCTCGGCTGGCTCGCACAACTGGGATTGTTTGCCCTGCTGCATGACTTGCTGCCGACCGACGTGCCTGCGGGCGGACTGTTTCCGGCCGTTGCCGGGATCGGCACCGGACTGGTGGCGCTCGCCGGTTTCGCCTTGCCGCCGCTGGCGGCCTTGGGCCGGGTACCGCCATTGCGCGTGCTGCGTCGGGATATGCTGCCGATCCCTTCCAGCACCTGGATGGTCTACGGTGTAGCGCTGGGCGCCCTCGGCCTGATCATGTGGCGCCTGAGCCTGGACCTGGTGCTGACCTTTGCCCTGCTCGGCGGCGGCGTGATTGCAGCGCTGGTGCTGGGCGGTTTGTTGTTGCTGCTGTTGAAGAGTCTGCGGCGCATGCTTGCGCGTGCATCCTTGCCCTGGCGTCTTGGACTCGGGCAATTGCTGCGTCATCCGCTCGCTGCGGCGGGACAGTCCCTGGCGTTCGGCCTGATTCTGCTGTCGATGGCGCTGATCGCCTTGCTACGTGGTGAGTTGCTGGATACCTGGCAAAACCAGTTGCCGAAAAACGCCCCCAATTACTTCGCCCTGAACATCCTGCCCGCAGATAAACAGGCCTTCACCAACCACCTGATCGCCGTGTCGGCTCAATCGGCACCGTTGTACCCGGTGGTGCCGGGGCGATTGATCAGCATCAACGGCGAACCGGTGCAGCAGATCGTCACCAAGGAATCGGCAGGCGACCGGGCGATCCAGCGCGACCTGAGCCTGACCTGGGCCGCGGACCTGCCGTCGGGCAACAAACTCACGGCCGGCAATTGGTGGAACGAACAGACGCCGGATGATGTTCCCGGCGTGTCGGTAGAAGGCAAGGTCGCCGAAAGCCTGAAAATCAAGCTCGGCGACCACCTGGTTTTCAGCGTTGGCGGAGTCAATCGCGAGGCGAAAGTCACCAGCCTGCGGGAGATCGACTGGGACAACTTCCAGCCGAACTTCTTCATGATCTTCCAGCCCGGCACCCTCAAGGATCTGCCGGCGACTTACCTGACCAGTTTCTACCTCGCACCCGGTCACGACCAGCAGATCGTCGACCTGTCCCGGGCCTTCCCGGCGGTGACGATCCTGCAGGTCGAAGCCTTGCTGGAGCAACTGCGCAGCATCCTCGCCCAGGTGACCCTGGCGGTGGAGTACGTGTTGTTGTTTGTGTTGGCGGCGGGGATGGCGGTGCTGTTCTCCGGCCTGCAAGCGACGCTGGATGAACGCATTCGCCAGGGCGCGTTGCTGCGTGCGCTGGGGGCGGAACGGCAATTGCTGGTCAAGGCGCGGCGCATCGAGTTCGGTTTGCTGGGCGCCGTCAGTGGCTTGCTGGCAGCGCTGGGTTCGGAAGTCGTGAGTTGGGTGCTCTACCGCTACGCCTTTGATCTGCCGTGGCATCCGCATCCATTGCTGATGTTGCTGCCACTGCTGGGTGCCGTGCTCATTGGTGGTGCCGGGGTGTTCGGCACCCGTCGGGCATTGAACGCCAGCCCGCTGACAGTCCTGCGCGAGGGTTGATAGACTCCTGCCATCCTCACCACAAGAAGCAGTCATGAGCCGTTACCGCCCTCCCCGCACCGCCGGCACCGCGCTGATCACCCCCGAGGGTGAAGCGCGGATGCGCGCCGAGTTCCATGAGCTGTGGCATGTACGTCGGCCCCAGGTTACCCAGGCTGTCAGCGAAGCCGCGGCCCAGGGTGATCGCTCGGAGAACGCCGAATACACCTACGGCAAAAAGATGCTGCGAGAAATCGACAGCCGCGTGCGGTTTCTCACCAAACGCCTGGAAGCGCTGAAAGTCGTCAGCGAAAAACCCAGCGATCCGAACAAGGTCTATTTCGGCGCCTGGGTCACGATCGAAGATGAGGATGGCAAAGAGTCGCGCTACCGCATTGTCGGGCCCGATGAACTGGACCTCAAACAGGGCCTGATCAGCATTGATTCGCCCTTGGCCCGCGCCCTGATCGGCAAGGCACTGGACGCCGAAGTCCGGGTCCAGACCCCCACCGGTGAGCAGTGCGTTTACATCGTGGCGATCGACTACCCGTGAGCTTTAACGCCGGGTAATCAATCCTTGCCGGGCAACGCGGGTCAGTTGCCGGATCACTTCAGGAGCCTCTTCGAGGCTGGGGGACTGAATCACTGCCAGATCGAAACTGTCGTCGGCGAAACGAGCGAGGGACTCACCGTCTTCGACAAACTGGATCAGGAAAGCAGCGGGACCGCCGGTACGGCGTGGCCAGCCATCGAGATAACGCAAGAGCGTCGGCTGATGTTTGCCGCCAAGCAGGATTTTTGGATTGCGCTGGGTCAGATGTGCCGTGATCGGCGCGGGACGTACAACGGCGTTTAGTGCATTCATTGTGTCGTGTCTCTGCCTCAAAAGTCTGCATGGCAGGTGAGAGGCAACACCGAACCAGCGCTTTAGCGGTATTTCGAAGCCTGTTCCGGCTTCTATCGGCAACTGAATGAGTCACCTGGCGCCCCGCAAGTAGCTGTTTAAATCGGCGCATGAGCAACATCCTAGAGAAGCTGACTGGACAGTGTCAAGAATGACGCTCAACAAAAAAGGCCCGACAATGCGGGCCTTTTCGTTGAGCCAGAGCGGTCAACCAGCGATGGCACGGTCCGCCGAGAGTTTGCCCGCACCTTCGATCAATACCGCGATACTGCCACCGAGCAAGGCCAGGGCGAATTCATAACCGTTGTTGGCCATGAACAGACCGTTGCCAATGTGTACCGAGAAAATCGCGACCAGCAACAGGAAGGACAGGCCAAGCGCGGCCGGGCGAACCAGCAAGCCGATGATCAGGGCCAGGCCGGCGAAGAATTCAATGCCGCCAGACAGTGTCGCCATCAGGTAACCCGGCGTGAGTCCCAGGCTTTCCATGTACTGCGCGGTTCCAGCCAGACCATAGCCACCGAATGCCCCGAAGAGTTTCTGCGAGCCGTGAGCGGCGGAAATAATGCCGACCACGATGCGCAGAACCGTCAGGCCGTAGCCAGCGCGGGTAGACAGTACCTTGTTGATCAGAGTGCTCATGCTGTTTCATTCCTTGTAAGTGTGTGTTGGTTGGCCGCTATATTAATCAGCAATTCAGTTGTTAAAAGCGCAAAAAACCCGCCATAACAATCAGATTAGTTGATCATTTGCGTGAGGCAACCTTTTGCTCCTGGGGCTCCAACGACTCGCGCTCCCGGTCGAACGCCAAGTAGTACTTGTTCACGCTATTAACATAGCTGACAGGCCCCATACCTACTTGCTCCATGGCAATGCGTTCGACCTGGAAAAACCACTGGTTGGGATTCAAGCCTCGCCGCCGCGCTTCGGCGCGCATGCCCTGGACCCGCTCCGGCCCGATGTTGTAGGCCGCCAGCACGAAGGCCATGCGTTCGCGCTCGTTGAGTTTCGGACTGGCAAAGAACTTGCGCCGGATCATCGCCAGGTACTTGGCCCCGGCCTGCACATTGCCATCAAGGTCCTGAATATTGTTGACCCCCACCCGCTGCGCCGCAGAAGGCGTGATCTGCATCAGACCGGTGGGGCCATCGCCACTGCGGGCGGCAGGTTGCAGGGCTGACTCCTTGAAGGCCAGCGCCGCCAGGTTCAGCCAGTCCATGCCCTGGGCATCGGCGTGTTTCTGCAGCACCGGGCGAAGTTTTTCCAGACGCTGCCGGTCCGTCTTCGCCAGTGGATAGTGCACTTGATAGAGACGACGATAGATCCGCAGGAACGCGACGTCCTGATCCGATGGTTTCTTGTAGACGGTGAGGAAGCGATCGATGCTGGCCCGCAGCATCGAGGCGTCACGGCGCACGAACCAGAATTCCTCTCCCGGATCACTGACCAGTACCTGCTTGTCGAAACGCAGCTTGGGCAGGATCTTGCCCCAGCGTTCGGCGATCGGCTGCTCGACGATAGTCAGGTGGAAGATCCCACCCTGCACCATCTCCAGTACATCCTCGACGGCAAGGCTCGGATCGACCCATTCGATTGTGACCGGTGGCAGTTTGTGCAAAGCGAGCTTTTGATTGATCTGGCTGACGGCATCCCCGGCGGCGCTGCCGGCGGGTAACGCCAGGGTCTTGCCGGAAAGCTGTTCAAGCCTGGTGTAGCGGTGTTCGCCCTTGATGCCCACCAGGACCAAGGGGATGTTGCTGGCAATCGGCTCACTGGTGCTGACGGCGAAGCCGGGTTGCAGATCGAGCAACTCGCCTGGCGCCACCAGGTCGCCCTCCCCGCGCTGCAATGCGCCGAGCAGTTGATCCTTGGCCTTGGGAATGATCTTGAGGGTGATTTCCTGACCGTCTCGGGCGTGGCCGTTGAGGTATTGCTCGAATGCTCTCAGACGGTGGTATTCGACCCCGATCGCCTGCCCCTGGACTTCGCCGGAACTGTTACGGCTCTGGTTGACCAACACCCGCAGCACACGACTGCTGCGAATTTCCGCAAGGTCGCGCACCTTGCTGGCCGGTACGGCTTGCAGCGGCCCGGGCAGACGCGCGACCGCCGACATCGGCAGTAGCAGCGAACAACACAGCAGTAGCAAAACCGAGGGACGAATCATCCACTCTCCGGAAAGAATATGAGGCCCGCCTCAATGACGAAAACCATCAAGCGCGGCGACAAAAACAGAGCGCCCAAGGCGCTGGCAAAGTGCGAAAGACTGGCACAATGATGGCAAAACTACCAACCCAGCCTGGCCCGCGGCTCAAGAGACAGCGTTAACCCGTTGTAGTTCTTGGCTTTTCTTATAAATCCACGGCTCTGATATGCTTTCCGGCCTTTGGGCCGAGGTAGCACCATGCAACTCATCGATATCGGCGTCAACCTGACCAACGCCAGTTTTGCCGACAAACACCGGGCCGTACTCGACCGCGCCTACGCGGCCGGCGTGTGCCAACTGGTGCTGACCGGCACCAGTGTCGAGGGCAGTGAACAGGCTCTTGAGCTGTGCCAGCAACTGGACGAAAGCGCCCAGCGCCTGTTCGCCACCGCCGGTATTCACCCTCACTGCGCCAGCGACTGGAACGCCGACAGCGCCCGACGTTTGCGCAGCTTGCTCATGGAGCCGAATGTGGTGGCCGTGGGTGAATGCGGGCTGGATTTCAACCGTGATTTCTCGCCGCGCCCGCAACAGGAGAAAGTCCTCGAAGAACATCTGGCCATGGCCGTCGAATTGCAGCTGCCGGTTTTTCTGCACGAGCGCGACGCCAGCCAGCGTTTGCTGGAGATCCTGCGCGACTTCCGCGACCGACTGCCGGCCGCCGTTGTGCATTGCTTCACTGGGGAGCAGAAGGCGCTGTTCAGCTACCTCGACCTCGACCTGCACATCGGCATTACCGGCTGGATCTGCGACGAGCGCCGGGGCACGCATTTGCATCCGCTGGTCAAGGAGATCAAGCGCGGACGCCTGATGCTCGAAAGCGATGCACCGTATCTACTGCCGCGCAGCCTGCGCCCCAAGCCGAAGAACGGGCGAAACGAGCCGGCGTACCTGACCGAAGTATTGCGTGAAGTGGCGCTGCATCGCGGAGAAAGCCAGGAAGATCTGGCGGCGCACACTACAGCCTGTGCGCGGGCGTTTTATGGGCTGCCATTGATCTCCTGATTAACATAAATCCCTGTGGGAGCGGGCTTGCCCGCGATGAGGCCGGAACCGGCAACATCAATCCAGACCATGACACCTATCAAGCCAATAGCCAGCCTTGATTCGCCGCCAGCATGGACCGGGCCTATTCTTCCTACATGTGTTCAACATGGATCGAGGATCAGCATCATGGGCAAACGTCACCCCAACCTTCCCGTCTGGCAATGGCGAGCGTACCCGAACAATCATCAGCACCCGACCAATCTGGTGCTGCACCTGATCGCGGTGCCGTTGTTCATCGTGGCGTTTCTGCTGATTGTGTCCGGGGTGTTCAGCCTGAGCCTGGCGAACATCGCCATCGGTGTGATCGGTGTGATTGCGGCGCTGGCCTTGCAACGCCACGGCCACAGCCTGGAGACCCAAGCCTCCGAGCCGTTCAGTGACCGCAAAGATGCGATTTCGCGCTTGTTGGTCGAGCAGTTCCTGACGTTTCCGCGATTCTTCCTCAGCGGTGGCTGGTGGCGCGCCTGGCGTGAACGCCACCGCCGTCACTGATCAGGCGAACACGGTCACCGTCTGCCGGCTCATGGCGATCAACCGGCCATCCGCGCTCCACATTTTTGCGGCAGCATGCCCGTAGCCGTCAGCGGCGTATTCGGTTTCGACCAGGTATTTGCACCAGTCCAGAGTGTTCAGTTCCAGCAGCGGTTGCACGAACTCGATGGTCCAGGTCAGCGTGCTGCCCATCGCCGGCTTCTTCAAAAACGGCATCAGGGCCGGCGGCCAGGCGTCCACCAGCGCCAGGATATGCGCCTCGCTGATGGCCTCTTCTTTCACGTCGCCGCGCAAGCGCACCCAGCCGCCCATTTGCCGGGACGTGCTGCCGCTGAACGGCAGCCCGCCGATACTCCAGCGCATCGCCAGATGCCGCATGAATTCCGGGATGACGCCTTCGACAAAAGGCAGTTCCTGGCATTCGTCCCAGTGCTTCATTTCTGGTGCCGGTTCAGCGGTCACCGCCACTTCCGAGGGGCGCGAGGCGCCAAAACTGCCCTGGATCAACGTCACCACCTGACCCTTCTGCATCACCCGGCCCAACACCTGGCTGACCGCCTTGCCTTCGCGCAGCACCTCGACCTCAAAACTGACCGGAACCTCGGGTTCAACCGGGCCGACAAAGGTGATTGCCAACGAACGTACCGGCCGATCCGCCGGAACCCGGGCACGCATGGCTTCGTACTGCAAAGCAGCCACCAGGCCACCGAAACTGGCGCGCCCCTGCGCCCAGGAGGCCGGGATAGACAGCTCATGCGGCTGGCTACGGACAGCGTCGAGCAGTTCGGAGAAACGCATGAAAACCTCAGGGATCGAAAAAAGATGAAGGGATCTTACCCAGCCGGAGAAGGCTATACAGCACCCATTCCGGCCAAAAGTACTGACAGAAGAGCCGAACACATAACCCTGTGGGAGCGAGCCTGCTCCGGGCGGCGTTCCGACGATAGCGCCCGGACAGCCAACATCAATTTTGAATGTCACGACCTCATCGCGAGCAGGCTCGCTCCTACAATGGATCTCCGGTGTTTTCAGGATTTGAAACAGGCCTTACCCAGTTTTTCCAGCACCCGGTCCGCACGCTGTTCAGCCTCGGCCATGGTGGCTGTCCAGACCGCAACACAGGGCTGCAAATCCGTTTCCTGTTCAGCCATGGCCAGCCATTGCACGCAATCGTGCCAGTCGCCCAGCGCGCCCTGGGCCGATTTCAACCGGGACATGGCCGCTTTCGGCAAACGGTCCAGTTCGGGGTAAGCATCGATGCCATAGCGCACACGCTTGATCAGCAGCCGCAGCCGATGACGGTCATGAGCCGGGTCGTGCAGTGCCTCGTCGAGTTTTCCCCACTGCTTGCCCAGGCGTTTTTCGATGCGCTTGCGCAAGCCCTTGAGCAATCCCTGGCGCTGGGCGGCGCGCAGAAAACGCGGAAATGCATCGAGGACGATCAGCAATTGCGCAAGTTCAGGGCTGGCCGCCACGGCCGGATAGGCCTCGGCCATTTGCGCCATGCGCCACTGTGCGGCTTGGGGTTGATGGTGCTGGAGCAGGTACGCCGCCAGCACTTCGCGATCACGTAATGGCGTGCTCAGTTCGCCCACCCGGGAGGCGGCCGCTTCCAGTTGTTCGACACCGGGCAGCCCGCGCAAGGGTCGCAACAGGCTGCGTAACCGACGCATGGTCGTGCGCAGGTCGTGTAACGCTTCAGGGTCTGTACGCTCTTTCAGGCGGGCCTGACAGGCCAGCAGACGAACTTCCAGGCCCAGAACCTGAGCCACCAACCGATCGATCATGGGGGGTTTACTCCGTAAACTGCGCCAGGTTGCAAGCTCCAGGCTGCAAGCTCGGTGGGTCTTGCAGTTTGCAGCTTAGAGCTTGTAACCGCTTTTCGCTTTTAACGCCCCGCGCGCGATTCACGAATATAGAAACGGGCCTTCTCGGCTTTGGTGGTGCAGCCTTCAAACCCCTCGAATTGCTGCTGGGTCTTGGCTGCGGTCAACAGCGACAGGGCCTTGGAGTAGCTGACGGTCCCGGCAAAACCTTCGGCCTTGGCCAAGTCCAGTTCATGCCATGCAGCATCCAGGTTGCTACCGCAACTGTCGCGATAAGCGGTTTTGCCGGCACAACCGGCGAGCGCCAGGGCAATCAATGGCACGCAGATCCAGGCTTTCATCACTCACTCCTCAAAGATAGGTCAACAGTCGTGCAGGTAAGACGGTGTGGCACCTGAAAAGTGCCGTTGGTCCGCTATGCAAACTATAGCGCTGACGAGAATAACCATGTGCCGCCATGGAGTGTCGAAAATACGACGCTCTTGCCCCGTCGAACGACCAAGGCGATTGAAGCGTGCCCCTCGATGGGTGCATTGTTGAACCATTCAAGCGAGGGCGATCCATGAAAAAGCGTGTCGCACTGGTATTGGGCTCGGGTGGAGCCCGGGGTTATGCACATATCGGGGTCATTGAAGAGATCGAACGGCGCGGCTATGACATTGCCTGTATCGCCGGTTGCTCCATGGGCGCGGTGGTGGGCGGGATCTACGCCGCCGGCAAACTCAATGATTACCGCGACTGGATCGAGAGCCTGGATTATCTCGACGTGTTGCGCCTGGTGGACGTCAGTTTTCGTCTGGGGGCGATCCGTGGCGAGAAAGTCTTCGGGCAGATCCGCAAGATCGTCGGCGAGATCAACATCGAAGATTTGCGTATTCCCTACACCGCGGTTGCCACCGACCTGACCAACCAGCAGGAAATCTGGTTCCAGGAAGGTTGCCTGCATCAGGCCATGCGCGCCTCGGCAGCGATTCCCAGCCTGTTTACCCCGGTGATGCAGGGCAACCGCATGCTGGTCGATGGCGGCATTCTCAACCCGCTACCGATCGTGCCCGTAGTGTCGAGCCATTGCGATTTGATCATCGCGGTCAACCTCAACTCCACCAACCAGCGCCACTATCAATTGCCGGTCATCCAGCGTCCCGCCGCCTTCAAGACCCGCTTCGACAGCCTGATCAACTCCGTCGGCTCTAAGTTGCCGTTCCGGCGCAAACAGGCTGAACAATTGTTGGTTCTGGAACAGGAAGCCTTGAAGGCCGAAGGTGCGGACTTCAACCCATGGATCGAATCCGCCGAGCCCGAGGCGCAGCAACCCGCGGCCGCTCCGCAAACCAGTGGCGCACCCCGCTCCGCCACCGGTTCGTTCATCATCGACAACGTCGGGCCGGCGTCCTTGCTGGATTTGATCAACCAGAGTTTCGAGGTAATGCAGACGTCGCTGGCGCAGTACAAGATTGCCGGGTATCCGCCGGACATCCTGATCAACGTGCCTAAACGCGTGTGCCGGTTTTTCGAGTTCTATAAGGCGCCGGAGCTGATCGCGCTGGGACGGGAGATTGCGCGCGATACGCTGGATCGGTATGAGAATGAGCAGAACTGAAAGTCTGAAAATTCTCGATTGAATGTAAGGGCCTCATCGCGAGCAGGCTCGCTCCCACAGTGAGTCTTTGGTGTTCACAAAATGTGTGTCTGGCCGAAACTCCTGTGGGAGCGAGCTTGCTCCGGGCGGCGTTCCGACGATGACGTCAGATCAGGCAACGAAGATCTAAAGGCTACCCTCACTCAACAACCGATACCCCACCCCAGCCTCAGTGACGATGAACCTGGGTTGGGTCGGGTCATCCGCCAGTTTCTGGCGCAAGTGCCCGACCACGATGCGCAGGTAGTGAGTGTCTTCGGTGTGGGTCGGTCCCCAGATGTCCTTGAGCAATTGCTGCTGGGTGATCACCCGCCCGGGATGTCGCGCCAGTTGCGCCAGCACGGCGTATTCCTTGCGAGTCAGCGCGACTTCGATACCGTCGAGTAACACCCGGCGATACGCCAGGTCGACCATCAATGGACCGAAGGTCAGCGCCGCTTGTTGCACCTCGCCCACGGGCGCCTGGCGCAACAACGCACGAATCCGCGCCAGGAACTCCTGAATGCCGAACGGCTTGGTCACGTAGTCATTGGCGCCGCCATCCAGGGCCTCGACTTTCTGCCCTTCACCGGCGCGCACCGAGAGCACCAGCACTGGCACCGTCGACCACTCGCGAAAATCGCGCAATACCTGTTGGCCGTCCATGTCCGGCAAGCCGAGATCGAGCACCAGCAAGTCCGGTTTGTTCAACGCGGCTTGTGCCAATCCTTCACTGCCGGTGCCGGCCTCCAGCACTTTATAGCCCTGGGAAGCGAGGCTGATGCGCAGGAATTTGCGGATCTGCGGTTCGTCGTCGATGACCAAAATGGTCGCGGTCTGGCTCATGAATTCACATCAACACAAAGAAGTGGCAAGAGAGTAGCGCAAGCACGATCAGGCTTCACTCTCGTATCCTGGCTGAGCCTGTAGCGGCAGGTGCAACGTGATGCAGGTCCCGCGCCCCTCGATACCGTCGGCAACGCTGATACGCCCGCCATGGGCACCGACCATGCCCTGACAAATCGCCAGCCCCAGCCCGGTACCCTGCCCGCCACGATCACCCCGCGCCGCGGTGTAGAACATGTCGAAAATCTTCGCCCGTTCCGCCTCCGGAATTCCCGGCCCCTCATCGCAGACCGAGAAAAACAGCTCACGGTCATCGGCCCCGGCGCGCAATTGCAAACGTCCGTGGTGCGGCGAAAACCGCGCGGCGTTTTCCAGCACGTTGACCAGTGCCTGTTCGATCAGCGCGGCATGGACGAACAGCAGCGGCAATTGCGCCGGTACTTCGGTGCTGACCTGCAGCGACGCGAGTACCGCGCGCAAGCGATTGAGCGCACTGCCGATGATATCGGCCGGCGACACCCAGTCCCGTGCCAGCTTCAGCGCGCCGTGGCCGAGCCGGGTCATGTCGAGCAGGTTTTGAATGTAGCGGTCGAGGCGCTCGGCTTCATCGCGCGTGCCTTCGAGCAGTTCACGTCGATCCTCCAGCGGGATCGCTTCACCCAGGGCCAGCAGGCTATCGATACTGCCGCGCATGGACGTCAGCGGAGTGCGCAAATCGTGGGACACCGACGCCAGCAAGGCGCTGCGCAGTTGCTCGGTTTCGCCGTGCAGCCGCGCCGCTTCCAGATCATCGGCCAGTTGCGCCCGGGCCAGTGCCTGGGCCAGCGGCTGGCTCAGCGCGGTCAACAAGCGTCGGCGCTGGCCGCTCAGGGTCTGGCCTTCCCTGGCACATACACCGAGCAACGCCAGCGGGCCGTCCTCCACCGATAACGGCCACCACCACCAGCGGCCGAACGGCAAGGTACCGGTGCCCGCACCCGCGGGTTGATCGTGTTGCCAGGCCCAATCGGCGGCGGCGCGCTCGGCTTCGGTGAACTCGAGCGGGCCACCGGTTTCGACTTTCCAGCCGTTTTGCCCATCGCGATTGAGCAGGCACAGTTGCACATCGCTCCAACCATTGAGGTGCTGGGCAGCCGCGCTGACCACGGCCTGACGGTCGGTGGCGGCGGTGAGTTTGCGTGACAGGTCAAGCAATTCGGTGGTCTCTTCCTGGGTATCACGCAGCGCCTGCAACTGCCTGCGCTGGCGCGCCGCGAGGTTGCCGGTGAGGGCCGCCATCAGCAGGAAGAACAACAAGGTCAGCACGTCTTCTTCGCGCTGGATACTGAAAGAGAAATTCGGTGGAATGAACAGGAAGTCATAGGTCAGGAACGACAGCGCCGCACAGGCCAGCGCCGGCCCGAGACTGCTGCGCACCGCCACCAGCAACACCGCCGCAAGGAACACCAGTGAAATATTTGGCAATGGCAGAACGCTCGCCACGGCCCAGGCCAGGGCGCTGGCCAGAACCGTCGCGACCACGGCCAATGCGTAGTCGAACCAGACCAGTGAATGCATCGACCACTGGTGCGGTTGATGCTGTTGGTGATCGCTGTCGAGAACGTTGATCTCCAGTCCGCGCGCATTACGCAGCAACCGCGCCGCCAGCCCGCCACCGAACAGACGTCGGCGCAAACGTGGCCGGGACTGGCCGACCAGCACCAGGCTGGCGCGGCGTTCGGCGGCATGCTGAATCAGGGTTTTCGCCACTTCACCGGCGCGCAGCAACACCACTTCGCCCCCCAGGCGTTCGGCCAGTTGCTGGGCACTCTGCAGGCGCAGACGTGACTGCTCGTCACGCACGCTGCCGTTGTCCACGTGCACCAAGCTCCAGGGCAGGTGCCGCCGCTGGGCCACGCGGCTGGCATGACGTACCAGGCGTTCAGCCTGGGTATCGCCGTCGACCCCTACCAGCAAACGCCCACGCACGGCCGGAGCCGCTTGACCGAGTTGGCGATAGCCCTGGGCCAGATCGTCATCGACCTGAGCCGCCGCGGTTTGCATCGCCAGTTCGCGCAAAGCCGTCAGGTTGGTCTGGGAAAAGAATGCGTCGATGGCCGCCCGCGCCTGCTCCGGCACATAGACCTTGCCATCGCGCAGTCGCTCCAGCAGCTCCCGTGGCGGCAAGTCGATCAGCAACAGTTCATAGGCTTCCTGCAACACCCAGTCCGGCAGGGTTTCGCGGACCTGCACGCCGGTGATGCCGCGCACCTGGTCGTTGAGGCTTTCCAGATGCTGGACGTTGACCGTGGTGTACACGTCTATGCCTGCGGCGAGCAGTTCCTGAATGTCCTGCCAGCGTTTTTCGTGACGGCTACCGGGTGCGTTGGTGTGCGCCAGTTCGTCGACCAGCACCAGTTTTGGTTTGGCTTTGATCAGACCGTCGAGGTCCATTTCTTCAAGCAACACGCCACGGTATTCCGAGCGCACCAACGGCTGCTGCGGCAAGCCGCCGAGCAGGGCTTCGGTTTCGGCCCGGCCGTGGGTTTCGACGACGCCGGCGATGATTTTCACCCCTTGGCGTAACTGGGTGTGGGCCGCTTGCAGCATGGCGTAGGTCTTGCCGACACCCGGCGCGGCGCCGAGAAACACCTTGAGCCGGCCACGGCCATCGCGGGGCAGGTCTGCTAACAACGCGTCGGCGCGGCCGGAGTTGCTCATTTTCATTGCCTTGTTTGACTTGATATATGGGTGTGGCATTAAAAGATCGCAGCCTGCGGCAGCTCCTACGCCAGATGGCGTACATCCTGTAGGAGCTGGCGAAGCCTGCGATCTTTTGATCTACAGGTTTTCCAGCGCCAGATTCAACTCAAGCACATTCACCACCGGCGGGCCTACCAGTGGTTGCTCGATGTGAGCGTCCAGCAGTTGTTGCAGTGTCGCTACCGGCAGGTTGCGCGCCGTCGCGACACGCGCCAGTTGATAGGCAATCGCCGCCGGTGGCAAGTGCGGATCGAGACCGCTGCCGGACGTAGTGACCAGCGCCAATGGCACCGGCCCCTGGCCTGGCACCAGCAGTTTGTTGGCATCGTCGATCACCCGCGTGGCCAGGGCCGGGTTGCTCGGCGACAGGTTACTGGCGCTGCTCGACACGGTGGCAAAGGCACCAGCCGAAGGGCGCGGGTGGAACCAGGCGTCGCCGACGAAATCCTGGGCGATCAGCGAAGAGCCACGGACCTTGCCCTCGGCATCCCGCACCAGGCTGCCGTTGGCCTGATCCGGAAACGTGACCTGGGCCACGCCGGTGACCACCAGTGGATAGGCGACGCCGGTGATCAGCGTCATCAGGACCAGCAGGCTCAGGGCTGGACGTATCAATGTGGACATTTCAAAACCCTCTAATTCACAAGTCAGGTACACCGTGGCGCATCCATCGCGAGCAAGCTCGCGATGGCGGCTTATCTGGCACACCACGCAGTCAAACCAGATGCAACGCCGTCAACAGCATGTCGATCGCCTTGATGCCCACGAACGGCACCAGGATCCCGCCCAGGCCGTAGATCAGCAGATTGCGCCGCAACAACGCCGCCGCACTCGCCGCATGCACCCTCACACCGCGCAGCGCCAGAGGAATCAGCACCACAATGATCAGGGCGTTGAACACAATCGCCGAGAGAATCGCGCTCTGCGGACTGCTCAGGTGCATCACGTTGAGCACGCCCAGTTGCGGGTAAATCGAGGCGAACAGCGCCGGCAGGATCGCGAAGTACTTGGCCACGTCGTTGGCGATGGAAAAGGTCGTCAGCGCACCGCGGGTGACCAGCAACTCCTTGCCGATCTGCACCACGTCCAGCAGCTTGGTCGGGTCGCTGTCGAGGTCGACCATGTTGGCCGCTTCACGTGCTGCCTGCGTGCCGTCGTTCATCGCCATGCCGACGTCCGCCTGGGCCAGGGCCGGGGCGTCGTTGGCGCCGTCGCCGCACATGGCGACCAGACGACCGTCGTTTTGCTCGTGACGAATGCGCGCCAGTTTTTTCTCCGGCGTGGCTTCCGCCAGCACATCGTCCACACCCGCCTCAGCGGCGATGGCAGCAGCGGTCAATGGGTTGTCGCCGGTGACCATGACGGTGCGGATCCCCAGTTTGCGCAACTCGGCGAAACGCTCGCGGATACCGGGCTTGACCACGTCCTTGAGGTGGATCGCCCCGAGCAACTTGCCGTCGGCACACACCAGCAGCGGGGTGCCGCCGCTTTGGGCGATCTTGTCGATTTCACGGGACAACGGTGCAGCCAGATCAGCCCGCGTGAGGCCGACGAACGCCAGCAACGAATCCACCGCACCTTTGCGGTACACGCGGCCCTGATAGTCGACACCGGACAAGCGGGTTTCGGCGCTGAATGGCACGACTGTCAGCACATCGGCGGACGGTTCCGGTTGCGGATGAGTGCCACGCAGGTACTCGACGATCGACTTGCCTTCAGCGGTGTCGTCGGCCAGCGAAGCCAGCAATGCGCCTTCGGCCAGTTCCCTGGCTGTCACACCTGGCGCGGCATACACCGCCGAGCAACGACGGTTACCGAAGGTGATGGTGCCGGTCTTGTCCAGCAGCAAGACGTGCACGTCCCCCGCCGCTTCCACCGCGCGACCGGACTTGGCGATCACGTTCAGGCGTACCAGGCGATCCATCCCGGCGATACCGATGGCCGACAGCAAACCGCCGATGGTGGTCGGAATCAACGTGACCAACAGCGCCACCAGGAACACCAGCGGCAGGTTGCCATTGGCGAAGTGGGCGAACGGTTGCAGGGTCACGACCACCAGCAGGAAGATCAGGGTCAGGCCGATCAGAAGGATGTCGAGCGCCACTTCATTCGGGGTTTTCTGGCGTTTGGCGCCTTCGACCAGGGCAATCATGCGGTCCAGGGTCGACTCGCCGGGGTTGGCGGTAATCTTCACCAACAGCCAGTCCGACACCAGCCGCGTGTTACCGGTGACGGCCGAGCGGTCGCCACCGGACTCACGAATCACCGGCGCCGATTCGCCGGTAATCGCCGCCTCGTTGACAGCCGCGATGCCTTCAATCACTTCGCCGTCACCGGGGATCATCTCCCCCGCGTCGACGCGCACCACATCACCTTTGCGCAGGCTGATGGCGGGCACCACCTGAAAACTGCCATTGCCGCTCTTGCGCCGCGCGCTCAGGCCTTCGCTACCCGCCTTGAGGCTGTCAGCGCGGGCCTTGCCGCGACCTTCGGCGAGGGCTTCGGCGAAGTTGGCGAACAGCACGGTGAACCACAGCCACACCGCAATTTGCGCGGCGACGAAGGTCGGCACCGCTGTGTCGGGAATGAAGCACAGCACGGTGGTCAGGATCGCGGTCAGTTCGACCACCAGCATCACCGGCGCACGCTGCAATTGCCGTGGGTCGAGCTTGACGAAGGCTTGCAGCAACGCCGGGCGCCAGAGGGCCGAGATCGCGGTTTTCGGTTGTTCCGCTGCCTTGACGGCGGCAGGCTTGATTGCAGGCATATTCATGATGGTTTCCTTAGAATCCCATGCTCAGATGTTCAGCGATTGGTCCCAATGCCAAAGTCGGCAGGAAGGTCAAACCACCCACCAGCAAAATGGTCACGGTCAGCAGGGTCACGAACAGCGGGCCGTGGGTCGGGAAGCTGTTTTGTCCGATCGGTGCGGTTTTCTTCATCGCCAGGCTGCCAGCCAGGGCCAGCACCGGGAGGATGTAGCCGAAGCGACCGATCAACATGCCCAGGCCCAGCATCAGGTTGTGGAACGGGGTGTTGGCGCCGAAGCCACCGAAAGCCGAACCGTTGTTGGCACTGGCCGAGGTGTAGGCGTAGAGCAGCTGACTGAAACCATGAGCGCCCGGGTTGCTCACGGCGGCCACCGGACCTGGCAGGCTGGCGGCGATCGCGCCGAGCACCAGTACACCGATCGGCATGACCATCAGGGTCACCACCAGCAATTGCACTTCCCTGGCCTGCAGTTTCTTGCCGAGGTATTCCGGGGTGCGGCCGATCATCAGGCCGGCGAGGAACACCGCGATCAGCACGTTGAGCAACATGCCGTAGAGCCCGGCGCCGACGCCGCCGAAGATCACTTCGCCGACCATCATGTTGACCAGCGCCACCATGCCGCTCAGCGGGTTGAGGCTGTCGTGCATGCCGTTGACCGAACCGTTGGACGCGGCCGTGGTGGTCACCGACCACAACACCGTGGCGGTGGTGCCGAAACGTGCTTCCTTGCCTTCCAGCGGCGCGGTCTGTTCGACAGCAACGTAGTTCAACGCCGGGTTCGGTTGGTATTCAGCCCACAGCGAGGTCGCGCCGCCGATCAGGAACAGCGCCAGCATGCAGGCGATGATCGCGCGGCTCTGGCGCAGGTCCTTCACGTAATGACCGAAGGTGAAGACCAGCGCGACGGGGATCAGAATGATCGAGGCCATCTCGAACAGGTTGCTCCACGCGGTCGGATTCTCGAACGGATGCGCCGAGTTCACGCCGAAAAAACCACCACCGTTGGTGCCCAATTGCTTGATCGCAATCTGACTGGCCGCCGGGCCAAGGGGAATGACCTGGTCGACGCCTTGCACCGTCACCGCATTCACATACTGCGCGAAGGTTTGCGGCACGCCCTGCCAGACCAGATACAGCGCCAGCAGCAGGCACAGCGGCAGCAGGCCATAGAGGGTGGCGCGGGTCATATCGACCCAGAAGTTGCCAAGCGATGCAGTGGATTTGCGACCGATGCCGCGGCACAGCGCAACCAGTACGGCCAGACCGGTGGCGGCGCTGACGAAGTTCTGCACGGTGAGGCCGACCATCTGGCTCAAGTAGCTCAGGGACGCTTCGCCGCTGTAGGCCTGCCAGTTGGTGTTGGTCATGAAGCTGACGGCGGTATTGAACGCCAGCGTCCACTCCTGGCCCGGCAGGTTCTGAGGGTTCAGCGGCAGGTGGTCCTGGAACAGCAGGATCGCGAACAGCAGCAGGAAACCCGCGAGGTTGAAGGCGAGCAAGGCCAGGGCGTATTTCTGCCAGCTCTGTTCGGCTTGCGGGTCAACCCCGGCCAGTCGGTAACAGCCACGTTCGACTGGCCCAAGGACCGGCGACAACCACGTGCGCTGACCTTCCATCACCTTGTAGTAGAAGCGCCCGAGAAACGGCGCCGGGACCAATACCAGGGCAAAAAACCCGAGGATCAGCCAATAGTCATAACTGTGCATAGCCGCTCCTAGTTCCGGTCCGCGCGCAGCAGCGCAACCAACAGATAAATGAACAGCCCCACTGCCAGCAGTAGTGACACCCCGTCCAGAACGCTCATGGAAGTTCTCCGTGTTACGGCGTATTGCCGCGTGTGGAGTCATTGTCGGAAAGGAGGCTGTAAAGGAACGAGATCGAGGGTGCGGGAGAGGCATAAAGAAAACGTAAAGAGTGGGTTTATGCAGGGGTTACAGGGTGCGGGGCGGAAAAACCGGGAGTGTCGCAGGTAGAACTCTAAATTGTGCGCGAGAGTAGTGAGTGAAGGCTGCAAGTCATGGATAATCCCGCCCGATTGGCGCGACGCAACCGAGTGGGGTCAAGAACTCTTGCACCTCCCCGCTCGCGCCTGCAAGCTACCGCTATTCGCATTTCTGAAGAAGGCTGGCCCAACGTGCGTATCCTTATTACCGGCGGAGCCGGTTTCATAGGCTCGGCCCTTGTCCGCGAGCTGATTCAACACACTGAGCATGATGTGCTCAACCTGGACAAACTGACGTATGCCGGCAATCTCGAGTCGCTGACCAGCATTGCCAACGACACTCGCTACGAGTTCGTTCAGGCCGATATTGTCGATCAGGCGACCGTCAGTGCAGTGCTGGCGCGTTTCCAGCCTCACGCAATCATGCACCTGGCAGCCGAGTCCCACGTCGATCGTTCCATCGACGGGCCATCGGAATTCATCCAGACCAACATCGTCGGCACCTACAGCCTGCTCGAAGCCAGCCGCGCCTATTGGCAAGCCCTCCCGGAGCCTGAGAAAAGCGCCTTCCGCTTTCATCACATTTCCACTGACGAGGTTTACGGCGACCTGCACGGTGTCGACGATCTGTTTACGGAAACGACGCCCTACGCGCCGAGCTCGCCCTACTCCGCCAGCAAGGCAGCGTCCGACCACCTGGTCCGCGCCTGGCAGCGAACCTATGGCTTGCCGGTGCTGCTGACCAATTGCTCGAACAATTACGGGCCGTTCCACTTCCCCGAGAAACTGATTCCGCTGGTCATCCTCAATGCCTTGGCCGGCAAGCCGCTGCCGGTGTATGGCAATGGCCTGCAAGTGCGCGACTGGCTGTTCGTCGAAGATCACGCCCGGGCACTGCTCAAAGTGGTGACCACCGGCACCGTCGGCGAGACCTACAACATCGGCGGGCACAACGAACAAAAGAACATCGACGTGGTACGTGGCATCTGCGCCCTGCTTGAAGAACTGGCACCGCACAAGCCTGAGGGCGTTGCGCATTACGCCGACCTGATCACGTTCGTCCAGGATCGCCCTGGTCATGACCTGCGCTACGCAATCGACGCCAGCAAGATTGAACGCGAACTGGGCTGGGTACCCGAAGAGACCTTCGAAACCGGCCTGCGCAAAACCGTTCAATGGTATCTGGACAATATGGAATGGTGCCGCCGCGTTCAAGACGGCAGCTATCAGGGCGAACGCCTTGGCGCCATCAACCCCAAGGAGCTGCTCGCATGATGAAAGGCATCGTTTTGGCGGGTGGCTCGGGCACGCGCCTGCACCCGATTACGCTTGGAGTGTCGAAACAGCTGTTGCCAGTCTACGACAAGCCAATGATCTACTATCCGATTTCGGTGCTGATGCTGGCCGGTATCAAGGATATTCTGCTGATCTCCACCCCGCAGGATCTGCCCCAATATCGCAATCTGCTGGGTGACGGCAGCCAGTTCGGGGTGAATTTCAGCTTTGCCGAGCAGCCCTCACCGGACGGTCTGGCCCAGGCTTTTCTGATTGGCGAAGAGTTCATTGGCGATGACCCCGTGTGCCTGATCCTGGGCGACAACATTTTCCATGGTCAGCACTTTGGCGAACAATTGCAGAACGCGGCAAAACGCACTTGCGGTGCCACTGTGTTCGGTTACTGGGTCAAAGACCCCGAGCGCTTCGGCGTAATCGATTTCGACAAAGATGGCCGTGCGCTTTCGATCGAAGAGAAACCGAAAAAGCCGAAATCCAGCTATGCCGTTACCGGCCTGTATTTCTACGACAACGATGTGATCGAGATCGCCAAGGCGGTGAAGCCTTCACCTCGCGGCGAGCTGGAAATCACCGACGTCAACAATGCCTATCTGCAACGTGGCGATCTGCAGGTCGAGCGCTTTGGTCGAGGTTTCGCCTGGCTCGACACCGGCACCCACGATAGCTTGCTCGAAGCCTCTCAGTACGTGCAAACCATCGAACACCGCCAAGGCCTCAAAGTCGCCTGTCTCGAAGAGATAGCCTATGAACATGGCTGGATCGACCGCGAACAATTGCTGGAGCGTGCCCGGTACTTTGGCAAAACCGGGTATGGCCAGTACCTGGCCAAACTGGCAGGGGAAGAGCAATGAATCTGTGCGAGCCCGATTCGCCCGGTAACGAGACTGGACTGTTCCCGTGAAAATACTCATCAATGGCCGACATGGTCAGGTTTCACATGAATTGCAACGGCGACTGGGGGCTGCCGGCGAGCTGATCGTATTGGGTCGCGATCAGCTCGACCTTGCGCAACCCGATCAGATTCGCCGTCAGGTGCAAAACGTCCGGCCCGATCTGATCATCAACGCCGCGGCCCATACAGCGGTTGATCTGGCAGAAAGCGAGCCGCAATCAGCCTTTGCCATAAACGCGGTAGCTCCCGGCATCCTTGCCGAAGAAGCGCTGGCTCTCGACATCCCGTTGATACATTACTCCACGGACTATGTATTCGACGGGAGTAAAGCCGGACCTTACACCGAGGACGACACGCCCAATCCGCTTGGGGTGTACGGCAAGAGCAAACTGGCCGGTGAGCAGGCAATCAGGGACGTGCAAGGTAAATACCTGATCCTGCGTACCAGTTGGGTCTATTCAACTCATGGCCGTAACTTTCTGCTGACGATGCAGCGTTTGCTGCAAGAGAAACCGGAGTTACGCGTAGTCGCCGATCAAATCGGCGCCCCTACATGGGCCGGTACAATCGCCAATAGCACCCTTGCCCTGATCGAACGCTGGCAGGCGAACGAAGTTGCCAACTGGGGTACTTATCATCTGACCGCTCAAGGTGAAACCTCCTGGTTCGGCTTCGCACAGGCGATCGGCGAAGCATTGCGACAACAGGGCAAGCCCTGCGCCGACCTGTTACCGATCCCGTCCAGCGACTACCCGACACCCGCAGCCCGGCCGCTCAACTCGCGCCTGGATTGCAGTCGCTTGCAACGCGATTGGGGTGTCAGTCAACCTGACTGGCAAACGGCGTTGCGCGAGTGCCTCACTCAGCAAGCCTGAGCATCAACCGCTGCCCGCACCTGCATTGAAATACCAAACCTGCGCGTTGCAACGGTGTCGGGTAGCGGGCATGCGGGCTTGCTCGCGAAAGCGGCATTTACACCAGCGCCGCCCCTGACTGACGCACAAAATTCGCGCATTCTGTGGCGAACATCCCCGATACGACGCCTTTCATCCTATTACGACGCACCATCGTGAAATGGCACGCCCACTGCACTGGCCTCCCCCGAGCTTTCCAAACCACTCAGGGAGCAAAAACATGAACACACAACTCAAACCCACGCTGGGCACGTTGCACTTGTGGGGCATTGCGGTTGGGCTGGTGATTTCCGGGGAGTATTTCGGCTGGAGTTATGGCTGGGGCGTGGCCGGGACTTTGGGCTTTCTGGTGACCTCATTTTTGGTCGCCACCATGTACACCTGCTTCATCTTCAGTTTCACCGAGCTGACCACTGCCATTCCTCACGCCGGCGGTCCCTTTGCCTACAGCCGTCGCGCCTTTGGCGAAAAAGGCGGGTTGATCGCCGGGCTGGCGACACTGATCGAATTCGTCTTCGCCCCGCCGGCGATTGCCCTGGCCATCGGCGCCTACCTCAATGTCCAGTTTCCAGCCCTTGACCCGAAACACGCGGCAGTCGGTGCCTACATCGTGTTCATGGGCCTCAATATCCTCGGCGTGAAACTGGCAGCGACGTTCGAACTGGTGGTCTGCGTGTTGGCCGTCGCCGAATTACTGGTGTTCATGGGCGTAGTCGCCCCCGCGTTCAGCTTCAGCAACTTCGCCCTCAATGGCTGGGCCGGTTCCGACGTGTTCGATGCTCCGGCGATTGCCGGGATGTTCGCGGCGATCCCCTTTGCCATCTGGTTCTTCCTCGCCATCGAAGGCGCAGCCATGGCCGCCGAAGAAGCCAAGGACCCGAAGCGCACGATTCCCAAGGCTTACATCAGCGGTATTCTGACCCTGGTGCTGCTGGCGATGGGCGTGATGTTCTTCGCCGGTGGCGTCGGCGACTGGCGCACCCTGTCGAACATCAACGACCCGCTGCCACAGGCAATGAAAACCGTGGTCGGCGAAAGCTCGGGCTGGCTGCACATGCTGGTGTGGATCGGCCTGTTTGGTCTAGTGGCGAGTTTTCACGGGATCATCCTTGGCTACTCGCGGCAGTTCTTCGCCCTCGCCCGGGCCGGCTACCTGCCGGTGTCCCTGGCCAGACTGTCACGTTTTCAAACCCCGCACCGGGCGATCATCGCCGGCGGTGTAATCGGCATTGCAGCCATCTACAGCGACGGCTTGATCAACCTAGGCGGCATGACGCTGACCGCCGCAATGATCACCATGGCCGTGTTCGGCGCCATCGTGATGTACATCATGAGCATGCTCAGCCTGTTCAAACTGCGTAAAACCGAGCCGAACCTGGAACGCACCTTCCGCGCCCCCTGCTACCCGCTGGTGCCTTTCATTGCACTGATGCTGGCAGTGGTGTGCCTGGTGGCGATGGCATGGTTCAACACGTTGATCGGCCTGATCTTCCTGGGCTTCATGGTGGCAGGTTTCGTGTACTTCATGCTCACCGCGCAATTGCGCGCCGACGCACCGGCGGATGCGATGTTGACCGGACATTGAAAGCGTTAGAGTGAACCTTGGACAACAGGCATAGAATGGGGGTGATAGCGATGGAACTGCGATGAAACCCCATCACTCAAAGTGGTATGCACGATCGGTTGGCGAACCCTCGTCGACCCGCCCGCTTTTCAAGGAGAGTCCTATGCCCTGGTATGCCTGGCTGATTCTGGTCGTTGCCATCGGCTCGATCGTTGGTGGTCTGATGCTGCTGCGCGACACCGCCAACAAGGTCGAACTGACCGAAGAGCAACGTAAGCGCGTCGCCGAACGCAATGCGGAAATGGACGCCAAGGAAGCGAAGGACCGCTGACTGAAAACCCCGCCTGTATCGGTGGGGTTTGTTTTTGCGTGGAATATCCTTAAATCATACCGCTTTGTACCCATATCGAAGCATCTGCATGCTTTTTAGAAGTAGAAGTACAGTCACCATGCAATTTTCATTGGTTAATATGGTCCGCATTGATGCGGAGATATCAGATGCGTTACTCGCAGGACCATAAAGCCCAGACCCACCAACGCATAATCAAGGAAGCTTCAGCGCGATTTCGACGCGATGGTATCGGCGCGACCGGGCTGCAACCCCTGATGAAAGCTCTGGGCTTGACCCACGGTGGCTTTTACTCGCATTTCAAGTCCAAAGACGAACTGGTGGAGAAAGCCTTGCAAGAGGCTGGCGTACAAGTCGACGAGTTGTGCGCGCAAATCTTCGCCGAGGAACACCCACTCGAAGCTTTCATCGACACCTACCTGTCCGAATGGCATCAAACCTCGCCTCACGAGGGCTGCCCGCTGCTGACCATTTCTTCGGAACTGGGGCTGCGTGGTCAACCGAGTCCAACCAGCGACGTCGTGCTCCAGGCGCGACTCGATCAGATCCAGCACACCCTTGACGGTGAGCGCACCGCCGACCGCAGCATCGTCATCATGTCGACGCTGGTCGGCGCCTTGCTGTTATCCCGCAGCGTCGCCGACGCCGAGTTTGCCCAACGGATTCTCGACGTCGCACGCGATCACCTCAAACATTCACAGGATTAACCCTGCCAACGCTTGAACAGCACACTGGCATTGACCCCGCCAAATCCGAAGCCGTTGGACAGCGCGTATTCGATGGCCATCGGCCGCGCGCTGCCATGAACGATGTCGACACCTTCAGTGGCAGGGTCCGGGTTCTCGAAATTGAGAGTCGCCGGCACGATCTGGTCACGAATCGCCAGCAGCGTAAAGATCGCTTCGAGCCCACCCGCTGCACCGAGCAAATGCCCGGTCGCCGACTTGGTCGATGTCACGGCGATGCCGTTTTGCGCACCGAACAACGCCTTGATCGCCGCCAGCTCACCTAGATCACCAACCGGAGTCGAGGTTGCATGAGCATTCAGATGCTGAACCTGAGCCGGTGAAACACCTGCCTGTGCCAATGCCAACGACATCGCTCGCCGCGCACCGCTACCGTCCTCGGGGCCAGCCGTCAGGTGATAGGCATCGGCGCTGGTACCGTAGCCGACCAGCTCCGCCAGAGGTTGAGCACCACGAGCCAGCGCATGCTCCAGAGACTCGATGACCAGTAGACCGGCCCCTTCTCCCATCACAAAGCCGTCGCGGCCGCTGTCGAAAGGTCGTGAAGCGCGCTCGGGCGTTTCGTTGTAAGCACTGGACAAGGCACGAGCAGCCGCAAAACCGGCAAGACTGACCCGATCGATCGCCGCTTCCGCACCACCGCACACCGCGATATCCGCCTCACCCGCGCGAATCAACCGCGCCGCATCGCCAATCGCCTGAACCCCGGCGGCACATGCCGTGACCGGCGCACCTAATGGCCCTTTGAAGCCATGCTGGATTGACACGTGACCTGCCGCGAGGTTGACCAGAAATGAAGGGATAGTGAATGGAGACAAACGTCTCGGACCACGGCTATCGGTGGTGCGCACCGCATCGGCAATCGCGCCGAAACCACCTACACCTGAACCGATGATGGTGGCCGTGCGCTCCTGGGCATTGGCGTCCAATGCTTGCCAGCCGGCTTGCTCCAGTGCCTGACGCGCCGCTTCCATGGCGAACAGGATGAAGCGGTCCATCTTCTTCTGTTCCTTGGGTGGGGTTGCCCGATCCGGATCGAACCCCGCCTCCGGATCGTCAGCCAACGCAGGCACTGCACCGCCAACCTTGGCCGGCAGGTCGGCAACCACCTCTTGCGGTAAATTGCGCAGCCCGGAACGCCCGGCCAACAGCCGCGTCCAGACTGCCTCGACACCGCTCCCCAGCGGCGACACCAGGCCCATGCCCGTTACAACCACACGACGATCACTCATACCGCAATACCTCAGTCGATTAGGGGCGTTTCATTTGTAACGCGCAGCGGCTTTGCTTTTGGAAAGATTGGGCGCCATCACAAGGCGTGCCGCAACAAAGGCATCCCAGTCGGCGGCATCCGGCAGCGAAGGAATGGTGACCAACTCGCCCTTATCCAGACCCGACAGTGCCGCGTCGACCATCTCGCCCGCTTCCATGACCATCTGGGCCGGAATCTGCGAAGCATCGATACCGGAGCGTTCCCAGATTTCGGTGCGTGTCACCCCAGGCAATACGGCCTGGACCTTGACCCCGGTGCCATCGAGTTCGGCATTCAACGACTGGGTCAGGCTCAATACATAGGCCTTGCTGGCGCTGTAGGTGGCGTTGAAGCGTTCGGGAAACAGCGCTACCACAGAAGCAATGTTGATGATGGTACCCCGGCGCGCCTTGGCAAAACTGGCCGCCGCGGCCGATGCCAATCGCGTCACCGTTGTAACATTCAACTGAATCATTCGCTCCAGTTGATCGGTATCGGCGTTGGCCAACAAGCCATCCGCGGCTACGCCGGCATTGTTCAGTAAAAGGCTGATACTCGAATCGCTGCGCAGACGCTGTTCAAGTTTCAGCACATCGTCCTTCTGCGTCAGATCTGCCTTGAGCACCTCCACCTGAACCCCATGAGCATTGCGCAGCGCGCTTGCCGCTGCTTCAAGCCGCTCCTCGTCACGAGCAACCAGCAACAAATCAAAACCTCGCGCTGCCAACCGTTGCGCGTAAATCGCACCGATACCGGAAGAAGCACCAGTGACGAGGGCGGTGCCTTGGGACTGAATGGACGTCATGACTTGGCTCCTGGGAGATGCCAGAGGGATAGATAAGCGCCTGAATCTCAGCCTGCCTGGACGAGCTGCGTATTTATTATACACATAATTTAATATAGTATATTACAGTCGTAATTTTTCAATTGACGACGGAAGTCAAAACTCGCTGCAGTCACCAAAAATTAAAAAAAGCCGGTCAATAACCGGCCTCCAAGACTGATTTACAAGCATAGTTCAACCGGGACCTCTCGCGATTCTTATCTGGAAGGGCCTGTCGATACCCTTCACTTCGAACAACTCGTCGGCCACAAACAGACCAATACTTTCGCGGTACGCAACAATCGCCAGAGCCTTGGTCTCCCCTACACCGGTTAACTCACGCCGCAAAGTCGGCGCATCGGCCCTGCCAAGATCCACTGTGCCGGTTGCGCATTCGCTGAAGCCTTCCATCACCACCGCAACCTTGGCAGATCCGGATTCGCTGCAGGCTCTGCCTTAGCGGTAAAAGAGGCGCTGGTAAGCAAGGCGAAAACCTGGGAGTAGAAATAGCCTGTACGCATAAATGGCGCTCCATGACATCGGTTGAAGAAGCAGCATTTCTGAAGCTGCTCCTCAAATCAGGCGCCGTGGGAGAATGTCAAGAATGTGTCTGTTGCGGAAAATGAAACAATCAAAGGTCGAGATGAAGGAATTTGGCCAGATAACATTTTGTCAATGCAAACACCGGAGCTGGCAGTACGATTCCAGCAGCTGCGTGATGAGCGAAGAGTGTCTCAACAAAATTTATTTAAATCGCCAATCACTTCGAATAAATTATCCAGCAATAGCGGAACATTAAATACTAACAGATAGTTTAACTATAAGAGTCGCGTGCAACTTTGTGAGAAGATGCATCATCAATAGGTCAATGGCACGATTGAAACCAGGTAGCGCTCCGTGAAAAGGCAGTGGATGGAACTGATTCCGCCCCCTTTAGCGTTGCTAAAATAGCTCATTGATTGCCGAGTCACCAACCGTTGCATCTTCCAGGCAAGCAAGTTTGGTCAGCCACGGCAGAAATCACAGCTTCCGCCGATCGGTTAGAACTGGAGGACCCTGGCTGTAGACAGGGCATTGAAAAAACGTGAAAATCGGCAGCTGCATTATGACCGGCTGCGAAATCTCAATAAATGACTGCGAAGAAAAATATCAGCGCTCTATCCTCTCCAGTGGCTGCGAGTGCTGCAGCCATCGTCGGTCGATTTCTCCTGCTTGGTACGGGGGCCCTGACCGGAATTCTACTGCCACTCACTATGAAGCAAGAGTCCGTGGGCTTGTTTTTTTTGTGCCAATCCATAATAGCAGCGCTTGCCACTTTGGGTCAGTTAGGTTTAAGCATTACAGCTCCAGCTATTATCTCCAGAGCCATCGGTGATAAAGACACTGCCAGGGTAAAGCAAACTTTACGGCGCACTTTAATCATTGGATGCTCAGCGGCAAGTCTGTTCGCGGTTACTTTTTTGATAACTCTAACGGTACTGGAAAACCTGTTGCACTCAGAGTTGACAGGCGCGCTGCAGAAATTAGCACCACTTATCTCAATCAGTATGATGTTAGCTGCCACGGTAACTTTACTATCCGAGCAACACCGGGTTTTAGGACACTTTGTTCAGGCGAGTTTCCTGGTAGTTGGTACTGCTGTCGCCAGCGCTGCTGCCGTCATTATTGCCTGGCAGTCAAAGATAACACTTTCATTGGACACCCTTCTCTTTTCGGGAGTTCTTGGTGTTTTATGTACCGCATTACTGGGTGGATATTCCCTGTGGCGCTGGCACAATACTCATGATGGGGAAACCAAAGAAACTGTAAGTTATTCCGAAATATTGTGGCAAACCATACCTAACCTTACCACCACAAGCGTGCTATTTATCATAGCTCAAGCAGACTTGTGGATCATTGTTTTCTTTGGCAGCACCGCTGACGTAGCAATCTATGGCCTGGCATCACGGCTTGCTATCTTGGTGATAATTCCCTTGGCAGTAGTCAATACAGTCATCGCACCATCAATTGGGCGTCTGTGGGTTCGACGAAAAAAACGTTACTTGCAAAAAGTGATGGGTATCGGTGCGGGTGTAGCAACGGGAATGGCAATTACGGGCTATCTATTATTCGCCATTTTAGGTCAACTCATTATTGCAATGGCTTGGCCAGAAGAGTATTCAGAAGCTTACTTTCTATTTATCATTCTCGGCTTCGCTCAAGTTATTCAGACCTTCGCTGGAACCGCCGGCATGGTCTTGGTCATGTTGCAAAAACAACATATTACCATGCGAATCTCTATTGTCAGCGGTGTACTGATGATCGCCGGAGGAAGTGTGGCATTCATATATTTCGGCATAATTGGATTAGCTATCGTTTATAGCTCGGGCAGTATTATTCAGTCAGCCCTGATGATTCATTATGTAAATCGAATATTCAACCTGAAAACAACTGCCAACTTTAAATCAACAATCAAATTCAGCCAATCCTATTTTCACTAAGAGAATCCACATGGACGATAAAATGACGACACTGCCGAAAGTCACTATTGTCATCCCCACGTACAATACTGCTCGATATTTGCTGGATGCAATTGATAGCGTCAAAAAACAAACCTATCAAAATATCGAACTGATTGTGGTTGATGATGGATCAACCGATGACACTCCGAATTTGCTGAAGAATCATCCTATGCAGTTTTCGCATTTCAGACAGGAAAATGCTGGACAAAGCGCTGCCATGAATTTCGGATGGAAACAAAGTTCCGGCGATTTGTTGGGTTATCTAAGTGCTGATGACAGATTACACCCTACTGCAATCGAGACGATGGTCTCGCGAATGGCGTTGTCACCTGAAGCAGTATTGGCATACCCGGACTTTTGCGTAATCGACGAAGACTCAAATTATGTTAGAACCATTACAGCCCCCGAATATTCTGAAAATCTGCTCATTGCCAATTTCCAATGTTTACCTGGCCCAGGCGCGCTATTCAAACGGACAACATGGGCGCTAGTAGGCGACTGGAATACTGGGTTAAGAAACATTCCGGACATGGACTTTTTTCTGCGTTTTTGTCAACACGGCCCATTCATCCGCGTCCCAGAGGCGCTAGCAGATTTCCGCATTCACTCTGGGTCAACTACCTATAATCCCTCCAGTGTTCAACGTTCAGATGAGCCAGTTATCGTTATTAAAGATTTTTATAATACGAATGGTTTACCCAAAAGGTTTCTTCGCTGGAAAAAAAGGGCGATGGCAAACGCCTATCTGCTGTCAGGATTCATGCACGGTTTCTCCGGCCGTTACCTCATCAGTTTAAAGCAGATGTTTCGGGCCGCAATACTAAGCCCTTCATCACTATTTTCTCGCAAGATGATCAGCTACGTAATCGGCATTTATAAATCCGCATCGGTAAAAAAATGAACGAGATCTCAGAAGGCTATTTTGATAATAAAGCGACAACAACATGGATTGTCGCCACAGTGACTTTACTTAGCGTATGGGCAGGCTTCTATTACCCAGGCATGGTCGCTTTATTTGCAATCTATTGCACACTGAGCATTGCCATAATATATGCCACGATTAAAAATCGACCGAAAAGCTACTTCATATTTTTTCTATTTTCTTTTTTGATTTTAGGTTGCTGGGCAAAAATCACTTTACACTTGCTCATTGGAAACAACTTCATTGAGCCCATAGGAGGCTTTGATGAATCGCCAGCCGCATGGAACAACGCCATTGTAGTACTGATCACAGCATTTAGCGCGCTGCTTATCTGCTACTTCATTGTCGTGGCCGGCTTGCAAGAAAGAAAAGAACTAGAAACCAATATAAACACAAAATTCTTATCAGCACTCTTGGGCATGGCAATCATCTTCACAATTGCCTCTCTAGTTTTTAACTATTACTTTTCGATTATCAAAGTTGGATACGAACCAACTTTAAAGCTACCTAGTTATATTTACGTAGTCTTTTCCTTCATGGTCGCCTGGGGAAACTCTATTGCTCTTTTCACCTTGGCTTACTGGTTGGTAAAAAGCGGAAAATTAACTCCGAACATGCTTTTTTATATCGTCATTATTGAGGGTGCACTGACATCAATTTCGATGGGCAGTCGTGCACAAATGATCCTTCATGTTTCGGCTCCTTTTATTGCTTACCTGATACAAGGGAGAAAACTAGAGTGGAACATATCAAAAATTGGCTGGATAAAGATTTTTTCGACGACCGCTTTATTGTTTGCATTTTCGATAATTTCCGTATCAGTCGATCGCCTTTCTTCGTTTGCAAAGGCAGTACCTTATACAGAAAAAACCATCGTGAAAGGAAATCTGGAAGAATCCGGGACGTCGTTGAAATTATCCGAAAAAGCTTTAATACACGACGCCACCCCAGAGCCATACGTCACCCCGCATCAACTGTCACCCGAACTGAAGTTCAAACGAATCGCAAACGAATTGAGCAAGCTAATCGTAGACCGATGGATTGGCGCTGAAGGAGTTTTAGCAGTAACGAGCAATCATCACCTGAATTTAGATCTTTTTATGAGAGGCTTAAAAGAAGATCCAGCACAAGGCACACAAGCAATATATCAGCGAATATCTAATGCACAGTATGAAAGATTAGAAAATTTTACATTCATGACAATCCCTGGCCCTATAGCAGTACTGTATTACAGCGGCAATCATCTCGTGCTTTTTGCTGGCATGGCACTATTATTCTTCTTGGGTTATAGCATCGAGCTTGCCGCTAAACGGTTACTGAATAATGTTATGACAAGCGCTACTATTGGCGTTGGAATGGCATACTTGACAGTGCAAATTAATTTCCCCAGAGCGTTTCTTTTTTTCGCGATTGAGATAACCGCTTTTCTTATAGGGTTAATTGTACTGAGATGGATACTAAATAAACAAAAGCATCCCATCAACTCTTTACATCAACAAGCACTCTAATTATCCTGAATAAAACCTTCAAAATAATCGACCATATTAGTTACAATTACATGCCAACTATAATGGTCGATTACAAACGACTTAAGTCGTTGCCCTTTAAGCGTCAAATCGTCGGTCTCTGAAAGCATGAGCTGAAGCCCTCTACTGATGCCAGCGGCTGTCGGCTCGACTACTCTTCCCCCGTTGATTGTCTGTACTTCGTCAAAGCCACATGTATTTGTCAGCAATACCGGCAAACCTGTGATTCCTGCTTCCAGAGCAACAAGTGACATGGCTTCCGATCTGGAGGGAATGACAAGCATCAATGCATGTTGATAAGCTTCATTCCGTTGGGCCTCATTGAGAAATCCAATAAAATGAATCTGACGAGCTATTTCATGACCAATCAAAGAGGCCTCAAGCTCGGCTTGCATTCCGAAGTCTGGCCCGGCAAGCACTAAAGGATAATGGTGGGCTGCCTTTGTAGAGAGATAGGCTTTAATAAGCAAATCAGGGCCTTTGACAGGGGCAAGCCTACCCATAAATAAAATATACGGCTCTTCGGGCAGATTCTGCAGTGTACGTATTGGGGTTAACGCGGGCTCCGCCACCCCATTCGGAAACACCGGGATACGATCCGGCAAAAAACCTGTAACTTCTGCAATTAGTATTCGCTCTAACTGAGTAATTGCAATAAACCCCGACGCACTTTTTATAAGTGATTTACCAAGCAACAAATGAAACAGCTTCTTAACTGGACCAGGCTTTCCGATGGAAGCAAATTCACCCGCGGGGCAAAGTACATAAGGAGTCCGCGCGATCCTGGCGAAGAAGCCGGTAATAATGCTCAACAAATTCCAGTAGCCCATGATATGGATAATGTCAGCAGACTTCACCGCTTTCCACAGACGCATAAAATTGACCAATGGGATTGGAAAGTGTTGACCCATTTTTCCAGTAATGTAGGTTTTAACACCTCGAGTATTAAATTCTGATTGCCAGGAATCACCGGACATCGCGATGACTTCACAACGACAGCCTTTATCCGCAAGGGTATTGGCTAAGTGTCTTGTGCGTTCCGCAGTCCCTCCCCCACGCTGTGCATCAAGAGAAATATTAATCAATAAAACATTCATACCGTAGCCCTCAAGTGACTCAAGTAACCTTTAAGGCGCTGGGTGAACAGTGCAGAATCTGGCAATCCAAGTTGCAACAATCGATCTTCTTGGAAGCGACGCATTGGATCGGTATTACTAATCCCTCTGGCATTTAATACCAAACGCAGCACTCGCGAGGGGAGGTAAGGAATATGCAATACTGCAGTACGATTAAATACTTCCAGCAAACAATCCTGAAGATAAGCGAAATTATTATTAGCGTCAGCGTCTTCAGTCACTACAATAATTTCCCCCTGAATTATTGGTGCCGCCGTTGTAACAAACAATAAAACCTCGACTACTTTTTCAACGCTGACCAAATGCATTCGCCGCGCACCGTACAATGAACGGCGCAATGCGAGTTTCCAGCCAGGGGCACTCGAAACTTCCCTTACGAATGAAACAACATTTAATCCACCGACACCAAATACCGCGCCAAGGCGCAAAATCAAGGCTTCGAAATGCTCGGCATTGACGGCGCTCACAAACTTCTCAGCAGCGGCATGCTCACGCTCATAAGGCGTGATAGGCACGATCTGTGAAGCCGAAGTACAAATGCTGTCCTGGCTTGCTCCAAAAACGTCAATACTTGAAACATGGATATAACGTTTAACACGTGCATTGCCGCAAGCGAGCAAAATATTCTTGATCGCTGACAAGAACCATCCGGTGCCGTCTGGCCGCAGCAAATTCAAAACGATGCTGCCGCAATTCAAAATTTTCTCTAACGACGCGCTATCATCCAAGTCAAAATGTCGAACCTGTATAGGCGATTCTGTTAACCAATGTGGCTCGTTTCGATGGACCGCGAAAATAATTTCGAACTCTTTGCTGTAATCAACTAAAGAATTGAGTAAATGCTGACCAACAAAGCCAGTTCCACCTATCACAACGATACGCTGTTCAATGGTAGAGTGAACTTCGCATTCAGTATCACTTGTCTCAAGATTCAAGATGACTCACTCCTTAAATGCACACACAATTCAAGCCCTAGTATTCGTACCAATGCCATCAAAAATATAAAAACAGCTTAAAAAATATAATACATCTATTCAGTACGACTACTCAGCCCACCATGGATCCAGGATTTTTTTCAGTTAAAATCCGTAATATAACCGGCTTAATGATCAAGACGCCGCTGTTCGTAAATCCAATCCACTATCTCTCCTTGAGGGGTGTATCCATGGACTGTTTCTCTCAATAATTGTCGAACGAGAGAGTAATCATTCTCATCAAGCGCCGCAAGCAGATGCGTCAGCTTGACCTTGAGGACTTCCCAGGCCAAATAATCCTCGTGAGCACTCATGATCATCGGGTGCTGAGTTGCAACTACGTTGTCACCAATCAGCAGTTCTTCGTAGAGTTTCTCTCCCGGGCGTAACCCAGTAAACTCAATGGAGATATCACCGTGCGGATTTTTTTCTGAACGAACACTTAAACCTGACAGATGAATCATTCTCTCTGCCAGCTCAACAATTTTTACCGGTTCGCCCATATCCAGCACGAAAACATCACCTCCCATCCCCATAGAGCCCGCCTGAATAACCAGTTGCGCCGCCTCTGGAATGGTCATGAAGTAACGAGTGATTTTAGGATGAGTAACCGTGAGCGGGCCACCTGATTTTATTTGTTTGTGAAATAATGGTATCACCGAGCCGGAAGAACCTAAAACGTTTCCAAAACGGACCATCGTAAATCGGGTTCGATTGACTCTGGATATGCTTGCAGTGTCACCAAATAGTACCGGTGCGGGCTCCTTGCTGAGAGCTTGAAGCGTCAGTTCGGCAAGACGCTTGGTGCTACCCATGACATTTGTAGGCCGTACAGCTTTATCCGTCGAAATCAATACAAAATTAGCCACGCCTGCCTGGATTGCAGCTTGGGCCGTATTAAGTGTACCCATTACATTATTGAGTACACCCTCGGCAATATTATGTTCGACCATCGGAACGTGTTTATAAGCCGCGGCGTGATAGACTGTCTCTACATGCCATGTTGACATCACATCTAAAATTTTAGCCTTATCACGGACCGATCCGAGGATCGGAAGAATTTTCGTAGACAACGACTCCCGAACAATTCGTTGCTCAAGCTCCGACAAAATACTATAGAGATTAAATTCACTATGCTCGAGCAATAAGAGGACCGTGGGTTGCAATGACAATATCTGCCGGCACAACTCAGAACCTATAGACCCACCAGCCCCGGTAACAAGTACGACCTGTTGTTTGATGCAATGTTCGAGTAACTCATGTTGGGCAGCAACTGCATCACGCCCCAATAAGTCGGCGATATCTACTTCTTGGATATCATCGACTTTTACGCGTCCGCTAGCCAAATCCATGAACCCGGGGACAGTGCGAACATGAAGGGGATATTCCTCCAGAAAACCAAGTATTTCTCGACGACGCCCACGAGATGTGGAGGGTATCGCTAATAAAATTTCCTGCACACCAGTAGCTTCAATCATCTCCTTGATATGCTTTGGTTTATAAACCTTAAGCCCAGAAATAACTCGACTGGCAATACTTCTATCGTCATCGATAAAGGCGACCGGACGCATGGCTCGTCCCATTCGCAAAGCTGCTACAAGCTGATTTCCGGCAGCACCAGCTCCATAAATGGCCACCTTAGGTAATCCGTTATCCCGGCTGGTGAAAGGAACATGTTGAGCTGCGGAAAACCAATCACCGAGAAAGTATTGGCGCATGAACAGTCGAAGACCACCGATCATGACCAAACTTAGCCACCAATAATTAAAAATTATTGACCGCGGCACAATATTCTGATGATTACTATACCAATACACGACAACGCCAAGAATTAACGATGACAAACTTACCGCTTTGACGATCGTAATAAGGGCATCATTACCAAAATAGCGCATGACTGCGCGATACATTCCAAATTGAAAGAAAAGTGGAATTGCTACAAACTGCGCACTCAAAAAAAGCCAGAGATGCTGAGTGAGCGGGTTGACCATCTCATCGATGCCTAATCGGACAACAAATGCCATCCACAGGGCTAGCCACACCAACGCGACATCAGCAGCAACCTGGATCAGTCGTTTACTGCGGCGCGGAAGACCTAATAACAAAGCCCGGAATCTTTCCATAACCCCTTCGAACGCTCCAACCACACCTATTTTTATGACGCTTAGAATGCGCTCATTCCCGTACGACTGTCATTTTACACCAGTAAGAGTCGAACATCCGGGCTTGGCCCGAATTTTTTCTTTCTCGCCCGGATGAAATGCTTTTATAATTTAGACTGCGTTTACCTGCTGGAATACGGTAATAGCGCGCCGCCAATGCGGCACTGTTATCAGGATCACAAACCAGTCAGGCGCCCGACTCAACGATTACGCAGATCCCTCTCCTTGCAAGGCCGTCATGATAGGGCAACCGGCCGTAAGATGTGATTGGACTTTACTGCATAGTGCGCAGAAGATATCTCCTCATCACTTAAACCAACCAACAAAATTGAGAAACTCTCAAATATTTATTACATGCAACCCACAGAACATCGCACTGACAATAACAAATCATCAAAACAGTGATTATTTTTACTGTTTCTGCCCCAACTCAAGCATGCTACCGCTGCCGAAAGTCAATATCTTCTTCCAGCCTTAACAACCTGCTGGTTTCTACCATCGAGCCCGTAGACTGAGCAGTACAGACACCCCAACAAATACCACACTAAAGTTATACCCCATCGACAAGCAAGGTAGGCAGACTAGCAGGCGCACTTCTCCTGCATTCTTGAGAAACCGCTCTATCTACCGAACTGAAAAAAAGTTGCAGATATAACAAATCGAAAACGATGGATTACCGATACCCGGAAAACATCACTGAACCGTCAACCGAACGCTCATCTCTTTATAATTTACTTGGCTGACGTCCGCGACAGCTTCCTGATCCTAAGCAATAACCAAAACAATAGAGGCCCCAACACCATCCCTACCAACAGTGAAAGCACTACAATTACCGACACGGGCAATGCAGGCCCTGTCCACCCAAGAAACACCATCGAAATGGTTTGTTGGTTTTCCAGGACGAACACCAAGACCACTAAGATCAATAGCAACAACAAAACCGCAAGCATTACGCGTTTAATATTAGACATCAGTAACAACCCAAACTCCGTTTACTATCACGACACTTCCTCCTCATCCTCATTCACCCGATCACGCAACTCCTTGCCGGGCTTGAAATGCGGAACGAACTTGCCATCGAGGCTGACAGACTGACCGGTTTTCGGATTGCGCCCCACGCGCGGTGCGCGATAGTGCAGTGAGAAACTGCCGAAGCCACGGATCTCGATGCGATCGCCGGTGGCCAGGCATTGGGACATTTGCTCAAGCATGGTCTTGATGGCCAGCTCCACATCCTTTGATGAGAGCAGTCCTTGATGGGTGACAATTCGTTCGATCAACTCCGACTTCGTCATATTTTTCCCTTCTTTTTCAAGCAGCTAGATCAGCGCTTCAAAGGTTTTAGCACGCCCGGACGATTTTGAACAGCCCATTGCATTTACCGCATTCTCTCCCCGCATGAGCGTCCGCGCCCCGGCACCCAGCTCACCTACAGATAACCAACATGGTCCGTGTCAATAAACCCGCAGGATTGAAGCCAAAGAAGTATTCATCTTCATCCCTGGCGTCGTCGGACCTGGCCACAACCTTGTAACCTGCCCCCTTACATTCCCTGTCAGCTCGCTTTTGACACCTCTCCCACCCCGATCCCAGCCCCGAGCAATCGATCTCGACGCCACTGACCCCGTGTACCGCATGGGTCCTTGCATTAGTCGTACAACCCGCCAATGTCAGTACGGCAATCACGACAATGAGCCTTTTCATTCACATCCTTATGCCAGACGCCTCGCCTGACCGTCGTTCGCCTTCAGGCATAAGACTAGTTGCAAATAAACGACTGATCCGATTAAAGAAAAAGACAACCTGAAGCGCCTTGAGTTTCTGCAATCCTCCCCGGGAACCAATATCCTGTTCAACCCGAGTGGTAGCACAGGAGCATCAGTAGCTAATGGCTTGCCGCGACGATGGCATGATTGAGGAATACGACCTGTACGCCGCACGCCGATAGTTCTTCCATCAGCAATGCCTGGTGGGCATATTTTCGTGACAGCCGGTCTGGGGGGACAGGACGTAGAGACGATCTACCAAGCCAAGTGCAGCGCGGTCTCTGAGCCGTTCCAATTGTGGGCGAATCAGCGTCGCGCCGCTGACGCCAGCGTCGATAAAGCGCATGTCCTCAACGACTTGGGCGCCATCAGCCACGATCCGCTCCATCAGCGCGGCAATCTGGCTTTCAATCGTGCCGCGTTTAGCCTGTTGGTCAGAGGATACCCGGGCATAGAGCGCCACCATCTGAATCACAGCCTGGCTCATTGCTCACCTCGCTTGGCAGTACGATGCTTTTTCACAGGGGACCGGGATTGCGACAACTCTGAGGAAGTCCGCGTTTCTGTCGGTTTTAGCTGCTCGTAGACCCTCTCGAGCTCTTCACAAGAGAATCGATTTGGCTCAAAAGCCACACGAATACGCCAGATCCGCGGTTTTCGGCTCATGACTGAATTCTCCCGTCAGTGGGGGCGATGACCTCAATGACGAGAACAATCTCGACGCCGGGGCATCCCGCATACCTCGCAGCAAAACTCTCCATGACAATGCACAGCCCCCATTTTATCCGAGAGTTTGCTCTATTGTTGCCGGCGCTATCTCGCCGTTGTTGTCGAACATCCTGCTCCACGAACTCGATCGTGAATTGGAGCGGCGAGGCCATCGTTTCGTGCGCTACGCCGACGATGCGAACATTTATGTGCGTAGGCGTCGTTCCGGTGAGCGAGTGATGGCCGGCGTCGAGCGGTTCTTGAGGCAGCGTCTGAAACTGACGCTGAACCGGGAAAAGAGCCGGGTAGCCGGGTCATGGATGTGTGACTACTTGGGCTACGGGATGAGCTGGCATCAACAGCCAAGGCTGAGTATCGGCTACGTTGAGATCGGTGATGTTCTGAGGCGTAGCCTGGAGTTCAACAATAACGTCAAGAATCTCGACGGGTTCTTCACAGGCGTGGTGGAGCGTTGCTGGATCAACAGCGGCATCCACGGCACCTACATGGGCGACAGCCTCACGATCCAGCACAACACGATTACCGGTCGCAACTGCGGTATCGAGGTGATCGGCTTGTCTGGCGCTCAGCAGATGGCCATCCATGACAACAACATCACGACCAACGGCGGGGCGCTGGCGTTGATCAACGTCGAACAGCCTCAAATCACGATCAATCAGTTGGAGCACCCTGGTTACTCGTCCCGCTACACGGGCATCTACGATCCGTTCATCCATCTGTCGGGTTGCTTTAAGCCTTACCTGCATCGAAACACTATCAATCCCGACAACCGTTCTGGCGACTATGCAAACAGCGTTTTGCCGTCAAGCACCATAACTACCGATAACGGCACGACCAAGACGGTGCTGAGCGGAAACGATATGAACAAGGCGCGTTTGTATCATGTGAACAGTGGGGTGACAGGCGCGGTGGTGTACCTCGACAAGTATCAGACCTACTACAACGAAGCGGCTTTGGCCTCTACTGGTACGGTCGTAGCGGAGGCTCTCGCAGGATGAAAATTCAGTACACACAATGGCCGCGCAGCGGGAAGATCAGCGCGAAGCTCGTCTACGCCGACGGTACCCATAAGGTCGGTCCTCCTTGCGATACGGAAAAGGTAGCTCTGGCTGCAGCCAGGAAGGCTGAAGCGGAGAAGTAGCCCAAGCGATCCTATGCCAGGGACGGCTGGTGTGTTGTCGCAGACCAGTCTCAAAGCTGATAGCATGCCGGCCTACTGACTATATGTTCGCCTAAAGGACGACTGGCAATGACTTTGGCCAAGGTAATACGCTGTGCATCGCCGAAACGGATTACGTTGGCGGGGTTGGCCCTGGTTTAGATTTCTTCCTCTGCGCTGGGCTCGTCTTTGGTAGAGTAAGCAGCTGCAGCTTGGAAAACGGCAGATCAGGAAGCGAGAGATTGTAGTATCCCGGATATGGACCTGATTGATGCGGTCCCAAAATCCGTAAGAGATCAAGAGGGATGCCAAATCAAAGCAGGCTCGCGTTCTTGGACCCAGCAAATCCAATCTGACATGTCCTGTGCGATAGCTTCTCTGGATATAGTGGGGGTGATCAAGCAGGAAAGTTACGACAGGGTATGCGTCGTGGAGCTCACCCGAGCTAAGCGAGACTCGATTGTGGCAAGCGCCAAGTAGATCCCGAGTGCCCGATACACTTGCCGGCTATCGGCTTAGCATTTCAAGGAAATCAGGAATGTATTCATCATTCGTCAATCGTGGCAGTCTCTTGCTTGCCCCTGCTTTAGCGCTGTGTTCATGGATATCTTTGAATCCGTACTTTTTATGGGGCTCCAGTAGGCATATTGCACTTGCCGGACTAACGGCTGGCGTCATTGCGGCGCTCGCGTTCATCGCTGGTGATAGGCCACGTAAAAGTGAAATGATCGGCTTTGCCATGATGGCCATTTTTATAGTCTACATAAGCTTCCTCCCGAAAACGGACGGAAGCTTTACACGTTGGTATTTCGTTCTGCCGACTATGCTAGCGCTCTTCGTATTCGAAGACAGTCGGAGAGCCGAACTTATAAAAGCATTTTCGATTATCTTCGGGTTGAGCTTGCTGCCAGGTGTTTTGGTATCGATTGGCGCCATTCTCGGGCTTCAAATCAGCTTTAATCACAGCCCGCTTCTAAACCCTGTAATGGCCGCAGCGGGGGGTTATTATCTGAATGTGCCCGGTGTGCTATTGCTTGGGAATAACGTGACGTCTCTACCATGGGGCGGAACGCTCTACCGTTTGTGTGCGGTTTATGATGAGCCGGGGATGGTGGGTACCGTTTCAGCATTTCTGCTCGCAGCCCATAGGTTCCGGATCAGGTCAACAGCCACCATCCTACTTTTCGTAGGCGGGTTGCTCTCGTTTTCTTTGGCGTTTGCAGTGCTGACAGTCGCTGGTTTTGCTGCTCGCCTGGTGCTGACCCGATCTGCCAGAACCTTGGCGCCTCTCGCTCTGAGCGTAGTTGCAGGGCTGCTTGCCGCAGGAGTCATCAAGCCAGATTCTTTCCACACAGAAACGAATGCGAAAGGCCCTGGAGTCGAAGTCACTACATCGGCGCCTAGCTTGACAGGACCATTGTCTTCTCCTCCGGAGCTAGTTGCTAGCCTCCCAGAGACGCAGGCATCGGAAGCTTCGGTAGTGAAAAACACCACTGAATTACCGGCCTCAACCTTGCGTCAGACTCAGTACATAAACAATAGATCGCTTCCTGAAATGCAAAAACTGCTCAATGACTATTGGTCTTCAGGTTTGAAGACTCTTATGTTCGGGGTAAGCTCTGACGCTAGCGTAACGTTTGGTGGAGTCTCTCAAGTGGTAACGAGAATATTCACGGACTTTGGGATCATCGGGATGATCCTTTTTGCAGGCTCTATGATTTTGCTTGCTATCGCGCTTCTGCGTAGAGCTGATTTGCCGAAATGGGCATTACTGTTTTTCGCGCTGTTCCTGTTTAGTATATATCAGCGGCCAATTGTCTGGATGCCTTACGCGTTCACGCTGTTCATTTGTTGTCCGGTATTAGCTGGAGTTAACGTGAGGAAACGAATCAGCGTTACTTAAACGTTATGACTTCATAACAGCTTCAATCTCAACATGACCCGCTACGGCGGGTTTATTGAGATGGTCAGCCTGACCGAGAAGCCCTGCAGGTTTACGCTTGCAGGGCTTTTCTCGTTTTTGGCGGAGGATCTCTCATGAACACGGTGACACTTCGTAAGCGATCCGTAAACCCCGCCAGCCATCAAGATGGATAGCGCGTTTAACTACGCGATACCGGCGAGCAGTTCCAGGGCAGTAAAGCTTCGTAATCCTCAACCGAAGAGGCCGTCGGCAGGCGCTCAAGTGCTGGCGCAGCCACGCATAGGGCTCTTGGCCGTTGGCTTTGGTTGTCTCGACCAGGCTGTAAAGTTGAGCACTGGCCGTCGCGCCTTTGGACGTGTCGGTGAACAACCAGTTCTTCCTTCCGATCACGAAGGGCCTGATGGCGCGTTCGGCAGGGTTGTGGTCAATCGGCAAGTAGCCTTCCTCGACATACCACGCAAGTTTGTTCCAGTTGTTGGCCAGATAACTGATGGCTTTGCCCAGGGCGCTCTGAGCTGTGACCTGAGGCTGTGTCTTTTCCATCCAGTTTTTCAACTGAGCCAGCACCGGCAGGCTGTGCGCGTGACGACCGGTTTTACGCTCGCCGTCGTTGCCGGCCTGTAGATCGCGTTCGATGCCATAAAGCTTGTTGATCAGGTTCAGCGCGATGTCGGCACGTCCCGTCTTGCCTTTGGGCTGTACTTTTTGCGCTTCGACGAATTTGCGTCGTGCATGCGCCCAGCAGCCTAAACGCTCAACCCCCTCCTGCGCGCCCAGCGCGTTGTAACCGGCATAATCATCGGTCATCACGTAGCCGCGATAGCCATCAAGCAGACGCGTCGGCACCTCCTGAGCCCGGCTTGTTGAGGAAGACGAAAAGCACAGGGTCGAATACCGCGACCTTGATATCCAGTTCGACCAGCGCGGCCAGGCCATCAATGGATTTTCGAAAGTCCACGGGTTTGGGGTAAAGATAGACTTTTTCGACTTTTGCATCGGGGCGCATCATGGCGGGCTGGCTCTTGAGGGAATCGGGAGCACAGCATCCGGGATCAGCTAAGCGCTTTGAATGTGGGGTTCATGGAGCGCTTACAACGAATTAACCGCTCAGGCCACCAGGAGCGGTTTTTCACCTTGGATATAGCGTATAAGAAAAATGCCCGTATCTTGCCATACGGGCATTTTCTTTAACCGGTCAGCAGATTGCCAGGTTTTTACACAGCCTGCAATGATCGGCCTTTTTCGTTCAATTACACGCTTAGTTCAATTCGATCTTCTCGCGATTTCTGTCCAGAAGCGCTTTACCAATCCCCTTCACTTCCAGCAGTTCATCTACTGACGCAAATGGCCCATTGCTTTCACGATATGCAACAATCGCTTTGGCCTTGGCCTCGCCTATACCCGACAGTTCACGCTGCAGCGTTGCTGAATCGGCACGATTAAGATCGATTTTGCCCACTTGCCCCTTGGCGGCCACATCCAGTACCTGAGGTGTCTTGAGCACCTCGGGACTGGTCACTGGAGCAGCGAAAGTAACGACGGGAACACTGGTGAGAAGGGCAAAAACCAGAGAGTAGAAATAGCCTGTACGCATAATTGAAGCTCCATGACGGCGTTTTAGAAGGCAGCTTTTTCCGAAGCTGCTCCTCAAACTTAGGCTATGTAATGGCGCTGTCAAAAACATGTACATTGCAAAATATGAAACAATCAGGGTTCCAGGCGTCGCTGCTGGTAGATCCAGTCGACGATTTCACCATCCGGGGAGTAGCCACTAACGGTGTCGCGCAACAACTGGCGAACACGCGCATAATCGTCTTGATCAACGGCGCGGAGCAATTCGCTCAGCTTGACCTTCAGCACATCCCAGGACAGGTAATCCTCGTTGGCAGTCATGATCATCGGGTGCTGAGTGGCAGCCACGTTGTCACCGATCAATAATTCCTCATAAAGTTTTTCACCCGGACGCAGGCCCGTGAACTCGATAGAGATGTCGCCATGCGGGTTTTTTTCCGAACGGACGCTCAAACCAGATAAATGGATCATCTTCTCGGCGAGCTCAACAATCCTCACAGGCTCCCCCATGTCCAAAACGAAAACATCCCCGCCCTGCCCCATGGAACCCGCTTGAATAACCAGCTGCGCGGCTTCGGGAATGGTCATGAAGTATCGAGTAATCTTGGGGTGAGTGACCGTCAGTGGCCCCCCCGACTTGATCTGTTTATGAAATAGCGGAATAACCGAACCGGACGATCCCAGAACGTTCCCAAACCGCACCATTGTGAAGCGCGTCTTGTTAACCCGAGAAACGTTGGTCGTGTCACCGAACAATACCGGTGCCATCTCTCGACTGAGCGCCTGCAGCGTCAACTCGGCAAGACGCTTGGTACTGCCCATTACATTGGTAGGCCTCACGGCCTTGTCAGTCGAAATCAATACAAAGTTGGAGACACCGGCCTGAAGTGCCGCCTGTGCTGTATTCAGTGTGCCGATCACATTGTTGAGCAGACCTTCAGCAATATTATGCTCGACCATAGGCACGTGCTTGTAAGCCGCGGCGTGATACACCGTATCCACACGCCAGGATTTCATCACATCCAGAAGTTTTTCCTGATTGCGCACAGACCCAAGAATTGGCAAAAGACGAATCGGCAATGACTCTCGTGCAATTCGCTGTTCCAGTTCGGACAAGATGCTGTAGAGATTGAACTCGCTATGCTCAAACAGCAAAAGTGTCGTGGGTCCGAGTGCCAGGATCTGACGGCAGAGTTCGGCGCCAATGGAGCCTCCAGCACCTGTAACCAGAACGGACTGCCCCTTGATGCAGTGCTCGAGCAAATCCCCCTGAGCCGGAACAGCATCGCGGCCGAGCAGGTCGGCAATGTCTACTTCCTGGATGTCGTCGACCTTGACCCTGCCACTGGCCAGATCCATGAAGCCCGGGACACTTCGAACGTGCAGAGGAAAACCTTCGAGAAAACCAAGAATCTCGCGGCGGCGACCACGGTTGGATGACGGGATGGCCAGGAGAATTTCCTGAGCGCCCGTGTTGTCGATCATTTGTTGGATATGTTTAGGCTTATATACTTGCAGCCCCGAAATAACCCTATCGGCAATACCGCTATCGTCATCGATAAAGGCAACAGGTCGCATGACCCTCCCCATTCGCAAGGCGGTAACGAGTTGATTGCCGGCGGCCCCCGCACCGTAAATCGCGACTTTTGGCAAGCCATCATCCCTGCTCGTAAACGGAACATGCTGAACCGCGCTGAACCAATCACCCATAAAATACTGGCGCATGGCGAAGCGCAATCCCCCGATCATGATAAGACTCAACCACCAGTAGTTGAATATGATCGAGCGGGGAACGACGTTCTGATGGTTGCTGTACCAGTACAGCAAGACGCCCAGGATCAGGGACGATAATGTGACGGCCTTGATAATGGCAATGAGCGCATCATTTCCGAAGTACCGCATCACCGCGCGATACATGCCAAAGCGGATGAACAGGGGAATTGCCACGACAGGTGCGCTGACAAAAAGCCAAACATGCTGAGTGAGGGGGTTGACCATCTCGTCCAGCCCCAGACGTACAACAAACGCCATCCACAAGGCAAACCAGACCAGAAAAATATCAGTCAGAACCAGCAAAATTCGCTTATGTCGTCTTGGCAGACTTAATAAATGCGCCCGAATTTTATCCATAACCCCTCTAAACACCTCTCGAAGCTCCCAGCATTGATACAGCAACTACAGCTTTTGGTATCTCTTGTGGATAAGGCATTGCGTGATAGCCAGAGCAACCATCACGCATTGTTCGCGATTTCCAACTCGCCAGCGTGGAATTTGAATGCCAGCGCCACCAAAGGCACATAGGCAAGAATCAATCCTGTCGCACCATCCAGGTACTGCATGACGACCAATATAGCGACCGGCAATAACCACAACAAATTGACAGCGGCTATTGCGACTGTGACCACACGATGGCTGCGGAATTTCCGTGAAGCGTACTGGTATCCATGGCTGCGATGAGCCTCATAGACCTTGTCACCACGCAACAGGCGTCGCAGCAAGGTAAAAGTGGCGTCAACAATGAATACGCCTAACAGGATAAGCCATGCCCACAAAAACACCGGTGCAGTCCATGCGGCATGCAGGGCCAACACCGCCAGCACTATGCCTAGAAAACCACTCCCGGCATCGCCCATGAAAATACGCGCTGGCGGGAAATTCCAGACAAGGAAACCGAGTACGGCCATTGTCAGCACAAACGGGGCAATGGAGAGACTCACATGACCGCCAATCCAATACACCAGACAAGCGCCGACACAGGTGCAAATCGCTTCGACACTCGCCAGACCATCAATACCATCCATAAAGTTATAGAGATTGAGCATCCAGACTAGAAAAAAAGCCCCGATGACATAACCAAACCATCCCAGACTTATTTCGTAACCGAACACATTGATCGGGGCCATGCCGCCAATCCAGAACAATGCCCAGATGGCACCAGCGAAATGCGCCAGCAGGCGCCACCGGGCAGCAATGTGTCCGTGGTCGTCAAGAAAACCTATGACTGCTATCCACCCACCGGCTCCAAGTAGAGCCAACGCCATGGGCCAGGCCATGTCATCTACCCAGACAAGCGCCGGTAACGCAATCAGAAAACTCAGGACGATGGCCACACCTCCACCACGCGGTGTCGGGACCGAATGTGAACTTCGTGAATTCGGAATATCTATCAAACTGCGTGCCAAGGCATATTTGCGCAATGCACCCGTGGCCAAAAATGAAACACCAACCACAGCAGCCAACAACCAAATTGTGTTCAAAGATCAACTTCCTGAAACAGCCAAAATCAATTTTGCAATTGAACCAGCACTGCCGTTAGCCAGCTTATCGCTGCCTGTCCTTGTAGTAGTTCGCAGCCGACACCAGAGCTTCATCGACGCTAACGGGAGGAGTCCAGCCCAGCAGCTTTCGAGTTTTGCTTATATCGACTTGCAACGACCCGCAAAGCCGTTGCGATAAAGCCTGCTTACCTAAAAGCTGCGCTCCTCGCTCAAGCAGCACACTCGGAACAGGCAACAACCGTGCAGGCTTGCCCAGCGCTTGCCCCATGCGCCTCAAGAGCTGCGTAGTGGACAGATCTTCCCCATCACTGACAAGGAAAATCTGATTCGCTGCAGCAGGGTGACGAATACAGGTCACTATTAAATCAACAAGATTGTCGAGCGCGACCAGACTGCGTCGATTATGGATAGCCCCGAATGGCAGCGGCACCCCCTTGTCCAGCCAGCGCATCATGTTCAGGAAATTGGCCCTGACACCCGGGCCATAAACGAGCACAGGACGAATAATCACGACCTCCATCCCTGAATCGATCGCGATTTCGCGTAACCCTCGCTCGGCCTCCATCTTTGATACGCCATAGGGGTCCGCTGGCGCGGGTGGAGCATCAGCAAGATAGGGCTCATTGAGCGGCGTACCTTCACCATTCACCTTGATCGAGCTAATGAACACAAAACGTCGAACCCCTTGACCAGCCGCCTGCCGGGCAAGATTCAGTGTGCCTTCGACATTCACCTTGCGAAACGCCACCAGCGGATCGGACTCGGTGTCATTCATCACATGGACACGCGCCGCGCTGTGAATGACGACCTCCACCCGATCCAGCGCCTGCGACCAATCGGCATCACTTTCGAGCCCGGCGGTTTGAACAGTTGTAACGCGCGCCGGACAGTCGGGCAAGGCATGCCCACGAATGGCTGCCACCGGTTCCAGATCTTCAGAAGCCGCTAACCGGCCCAGTACAGCACGGCCTACGAAACCAGTGGCACCTGTCAACAAAACACGCATTTTCAAACCTCGACGCCGCTCAGGGTTTCGACCAGACAGTACGGTTGATGTAGTCGGTGTAACTCAATACGACCCGAACCACCTGCTTGGACACCGGACCCGCCTGGTAATCCCTGACCACGGGGATGACACGCTGATCACGATCATGCTGACTGGTCACCACACGTACAGCATTGAGAACGCCATCCACTTTCAGGCCACTCATAATGAGTGTCCCTTCGTCCATCCCCTCCGGACGCTCATGTGCATTACGGATGGTAATGGCAGGCAAGTTCAGCAGAGAGGCCTCTTCAGTGATGGTGCCACTATCGGACAGGACGCAAAACGCCGACATCTGCAACTTGATGTAGTCAAGCAGACCGAATGGTTTGGAAAAGCGGATCAACGGGTGATCCAACGATTCGCCTATCGCCTCCAGACGTTTGCGGGTGCGGGGGTGAGTGGACACGATGATCGGAAACTTATACTCGTCGGCCAAGGCTCGCAGTGTCTTGAGCAAATCCCGGAGGTTTTCCGGCGTATCGACGTTTTCTTCTCGGTGAGCGCTGATGATGAAGAATTTATCCTGCTCCAGCCCCTCTCGAACCAGCACGTCGGAAGTGAGAATTTTCGGCATGTAGTAGTCGAGCACTTCCTCCATATGCGAACCGGTCTTGATGATGGTTTCAGGACGAATCCCTTCAGCGATCAGATAACGCCGGGCATGCTCGGTCAGCACCATATTGATATCGCTCAGGTGATCGAGCACCTTGCGATTCAGTTCCTCGGGAACTCGCTGATCAAAACAGCGATTGCCGGCTTCCATATGGAATACGGGAATCTTGCGGCGCTTTGCGGCAATGACTGCAAGACAGGTATTGGTATCGCCATAGAGTAAAAGCGCGTCCGGCTTTTCAACTTCAAATACTTCATCCGCCTTGGAAATCACCTCGGCGATGGTCTTGGCAGCCGTATCGCCGGCGGCGCCCAGAAAGTGATCGGGCTTTCGAATTTCAAGATCGTCGAAAAAAACCTGATTCAATTCGAAGTCGTAGTTTTGGCCGGAGTGGACCAACACATGGTTGACCTGCTTATCCAGCTCAGCAATGACACGACTCATCTTGATAAGCTCTGGTCGCGTGCCGACCAGCGTCATGACCTTAAGCATCAAGTTTCTCCTGAATGTATTCCAGATTCAAAAGAACTTTCTTCACGCCTTCAACATCGAGACGCTCAGTATTATGCGAGGTGTAATCTTCAAGATCGGAAATCTCCTGCTCACCTTCAACAAAGAATTTCTTGTAGTTCAGGTCGCGATTGTCCGCCGGGATTCGATAGTAACGCCCCATGTCTTCGGCTTTGGCCATTTCTTCACGGGAAATCAGCGACTCGTAGAGTTTTTCGCCATGACGGGTGCCAATGACCTTGACGGTATTGTCACGAGAGAACAGCTCCTTGAGCGCTTGCGCCAGGTCAGCGACTGTCGAGGCAGGTGCTTTCTGAACGAAAATATCGCCTTGCTCGGCATGCTCGAAAGCGTGCAGCACCAGGTCGACAGAGTCCTCCAGCGACATCAGAAAGCGGGTCATGTTCGGATCAGTGACAGTCAGCGGCTCGTCATTTTGCAATTGGTTGATAAACAACGGAATCACTGACCCGCGCGAGGCCATGACATTGCCGTAACGAGTTGCGCAGATCACAGGTCCCGATGCCGGAATCATCCGCGACCTGGCCACCATCAGTTTTTCAGCCATGGCCTTGGAAATACCCATGGCATTGATTGGATAAACAGCCTTGTCGGTACTTAGCACGACAACGCGCTTAACACCCGAAGCAATCGCGGCATTCAGAACGTTTTCGGTACCGATGACGTTAGTGCGCACGGCTTCCATAGGGTAGAACTCGCAGGAAGGCACCTGCTTCAATGCTGCAGCGTGAAAAATGTAATCCACACCGACCATGGCCTGATCCAGGCTATCGCGATCGCGAACATCACCGATATAGAACTTCACCTTGTCGTTCGACAGGGCAATGCGCATATCTTCCTGTTTTTTTTCATCGCGGCTGAATACACGAATTTCTTTTACGTCGGTATCAAGAAAACGCTTCAACACTGTATGACCAAATGACCCTGTGCCGCCCGTGATCATCAAAATTTTATTATCAAACATAACTACCATCCAAGACTTGATTGTATTTAATGATCAACGCGTTGCGCGCATTGATTTGACCAATTCCAACCATGAAGGTGGAACGTAACCGGTCGCAGATTGGAATTTTGATGAGTCCAGCGAACGATTAATAGAAAGATCACTGTCAGCGACGATATCGATTTCCTTTTCATAAACTTCTGCCACCAATTTCAGCAGAGACAATTTATCAATAGGTGCCACCGAGACATGATAAAGGCCCTTAAGCTCCGGGTTCGGGATCACATAATCACGAATGACACGCGCCAGCTCCACGGTAGGAAGCCCCGAAAAAATGGCCTTTTCGTAGCCCTTGACCGACCCGTTCTGGGATAGAAACCAATCCACCAGCGAGTACTGGCTTCCCAGTTCGTGACCGATGATTGAAGTCCGGAGAGTGACTGCATTCGGCTGGGCATGAAGCTCGCCAATGTACTTGGACTTGCCGTAGAGATCCTCCGCATCGGAGACATCCTCTTCAGTGTAAAGCCCTTTACGTCCGGAAAACACGCAGTCGGTACTGATGTGAATCAAGCGAGCGCCAGACAGTTCGCACAACTTGGCAATGCGATGCGGCAACATGGCATTGATGGGAAGCGCTGAAAGGGGATCCTTGGCATCGGCCAGCTGCTTGATCAAGCCGACGCAGTTAATGACGACATCCGGCTTGACCCGTGCCAGCACCGAAACCAGCGAGTCCTGGTCCAGCACGTCGACATTGCTGATCAACGAACTGCGAGTTTCGTCTGAAAAGTGTTTTGCGCCACCTGGGTTACGTAAAGTGCCCCACACCTCATAGCATGGGTTTCCATGGAATTGCCTGAACACCGTGCTACCCAGCATCCCGGTGACCCCTAACACTAGTACTTTCATTTTGAGCTACCTTTCAATTCATTGATCCTGGTACAGAGGATTTCGACGAGACGCTGGCTTTGACGCTCCATTTCGAAATGCTCGAGGTAGTACGCCCTGCCCGACTGCCCCAATGACTCCCGTTCATCCGAACTCATGTGGAAAAGTTGCTCAATGCACCTGGCCATACCTTCGGCATCTTGCGCCGGGCTCGTCAGGCCTGCATTGGCCTCTTGAATGACCCGAGCCCCTTCGCCATCCAGCGCGGCGACAATCGGCCTCCCCGCGGCAAGGTAAGCCTGGACTTTACTGGGAATGGTATAGGAGAACGCCTCATCTTGCTTCAACGTCACCAACAATCCCGTGGCACGACTGAAAAAATGTGGCATTTCACCTACCGGATACCGGCCGGCGAGGACAAGGTTGTCCAATGATCGGGATTTTTTCTGGCTTTCGATCCAGCTCAGCATGCTACCGCTGCCGACCAGAACAATTCGGAGATTGGATAGATGACGAAGCCTGTCTGCTACCTCAACCAGGGTTTCGACCGATTGTGCGGTCCCCAGGTTGCCAGCAAAAACGAGACAGAAATGGTTTTCGAGCTCCGCAAGCAGCGATGCAGGAATCCGGGTCTCTTCGGAGCCTGGCGGAGTATCCTGATAACAATTTGGGAAATACACGACCTTGCCGGGATCAGCATAGCGAGCAACCGGTTCCCGGAATGCCCTCGACTGAACGAGTAAAGTGTCAACGCAGGCGTAAATGCCTCTGACCATCCACCCTACCACGCGCAAGAGCGATTTATTCCTGATGAATCCCGTCGCACTCAAACTCTCTGGCCAGAGATCTTGAACCCATACAGCCAGATGACTCTTGAGTTTCCATTTCAAATAGATGGCGGGAATGACCGACGTAATCGGGGAAGGTGCAAACACAAAAATTGCGTCGTAACGTTCGCCTTTTACAGCAGCCGGGTAAAATTTCAGCCCATTTACGATATAAGACAAATAATTCAGTATCAGGTTTTTTGCGCCCGAAGAGCCGCGAGGTCTAAGCGGTGCACGGCATACGCCAACTGTCGTTTCGTAACTTTCTTCCTGGTATCCGGAAGCATGGTAGCCGTCGAACACAACACCATCCGGATAGTTCGGTTTGCCGGTAAGAACTTTTACGACATGCCCTTGAGCAGACAAGCTTTTGACCAGGTCGTTGATAATAAATGATTCCGGCCAAAAATACTGCGACACCACGAGAACTCTCATCTATCAAACACCTGCTTTTCGCAACTTGGCCAACGCCAGCAACTCGGACCACGTTTTTCTTGAGGTTTGTTCCCAATCAAACTTATCACTTTGTGCAACCGCTGCAACGGCCAGCTTTTTCAAGAACTCCGGATTTGTTAATGCTTCTGTCAATACGTCTGCTATGTCTTGGGAGTCAAACGGCGAAAAATACAATGCTGCGTCCGCGCCAGACTCCGGCATGGGCATAACATTGGAGCACATCATTGGCCGACCTGAAGCGAGCGCTTCAAGAAGTATGTTCGGACTGTTCTCGCACGACGAGGCAAAGAGATTCAGATACGCGTGGTGATACAGAGGAGGAAGTTCCTGATAAGGAATAGCGCCAAGTAGCAGGACCTGGCCTTCCAGACCTAGCGTCGAAATCAGAGTCTTTACACGCCCGGCTTCCGGCAGATTTGTTTCCCCGACAAGAATCAGCGGGAACCTTTCACGAAGCTCTTGAGGTAGTTTCCCGTAAGCACTGACCACTTGAAAATCATGCTTGTAAACGTCAAATCTCGACACATATAAAATGTACTCGCTCCCTGGTAAAAAATCCGGGCGAACAGTACTTTTGCCGTGTGTCCGAAACACAGAACCAATTCCATGAGGGATAGTAACGGCGCTTTTAACCTTGGCCAGCGATTCGATGCCCCCTCGTGCATAATTTGAAATAAATATCGTCAAATCAGCTTCAGTCATGCTCTTGAGCATAATGCGGCTCAACAACCAATTTCTGATCCGTTGCAACCCGAACGGTACACTTTTTCGTACGCGCAAATCAAATGGAATCATCTTCCGAAACATCGTCGCAACCTTGCAACCGGCTGGTGCACGAGTGCCCACTACCCCCCCGGGACAAAACAGCAGGTCAGCCTTTTCAGCCTTCAAGATACCGGGTAACACCCACTTTTCCCACAAGGCTCTGACAAGCGGATTTTCTGTCGGCCAGGCAGGTTCGACGCGACGGATCCTTGGGTGATCTGGCAGCTTGAGTGACGAAGGGGCAAACACGAGGATATCAAGATCCTCGAAGGGTACGAACTGAAAAGGATTAATCAGATATGTCTGACCTCCACCCAAGCGGGCAGAGAGCGCATTGAAAACTATCTTCATGGAAAACCTTTTGCTCAATCTGAATTAGCGACTATTTTTATCAAGCCAGGATTGGAACATCAGAATATTCCACAAATGAAGACTACGATCGTACGTTCCGTTTTGATGCTGGAGCCACGCTGAGCGAATTTTCTGACAATCGAAATAGCCCTCACTCCTGATTCGCTTCTCAGCCAGCAAGTCCTCTGCCCACTCTCCCAGTGGTCCACGCACCATTGCGCCAGTGGAATAGAGAAGCCCGCCTTTGGTCTATCGAAGAACGAGGTAGGTACGTATCTCTTAAGCAGTTCGCGAAGTGGCCGCTTCCCGACGCCACTTTTGATCAACTGCTCTGAAGACAAAAAAACGCCAGTTCCGCGACTCGATGATCAAGCAAGGGTGCCCGGGCTTCGAGGCTCGCGCTCATGGCACCACGCTCGATATTTACGAGCAGATCATCCGGCAAGTACTGAGAAACATCCCACCTACGAATTTCTTCGATGTAATCGTCCATCGACTCCCAAGAGACGTCGCCCTGATCTTGACCGTCAATACCCAATACCACATTGTCTGCAGGTTGTCATTTCGACTACATTTACGCCAGAAAACCTTAACAACTAAAGCGCAAACAGCAATGAATTCCCGTCTCAACGAACGCGCGCAGGATACCGCATCATTGCCTCTGCTGAACACCAGAAACAAACTCCAATAAAATCAATGTTCAACTTACCGCCCCTGCTTCTGACCCTCAAGGCATAAGCAGACACAACACCGCCCCCCCACAATCATTCCGACCAAGAATGAAACAACGCCAAAAATCGACAACTGAAGCTGTGGTGAAGAAAAACCTAAAAAGGAGATGACAACAAACTGCTGGTTTTCCAGCACGAAGAGCAGGTATGGAATTGATACAAACAACACAAACCCTGTGATCACGAATCGCTTGAAGCGGCGGCTGTCTCACCAACTAATCGTCACTGCAACCCTCCTCATCCTCATTCAGCCGATCACGCAATTCCTTACCCAGCTTGAAATGCGGAACGAACTTGCCATCGAGACTGAGACCGACCGGTTTTCGAATTGCGCCCCACCCTCGGGGAGCGATAGCGCAGAGAGAAACTGCCAAACCCACGGATCTCGATACGATCGCCGGTGGCCAGGCGCTGGGACATTTGTTCAAGCAAGGTCTTGATGGCCTGCTCCACATCCCTGGATGAGAGCAGCCCCTGACGGGTGACAATTCGCTCGATCAACTCCGACTTAGTCATAGCCCCCCCCTTCTTTTTCAAGCAACCAGATCAGCGCTTCACAGCGCCTCAGCACACCCGGAGGATTTTGAACAGTGCAGCAGTTACCCCATCGTTCTCCTGCCAGGTATCTCACCTGACCATCACTTACTTTCAGGCATAAGGCTAGCTGCAAATAAACGACTGATTCGACTAAGAAAGAGACAACCTGAGGAGCCCTGGATTTCATCAACAAACCCCGGCAGGCCAATATTCTGTTCAGCCCAGGTAAAATCCAGGCACAAAAAAGGGCGACCGAAGTCGCCCTTTTTTACAGAAAGCCAGAACTTAGTTCTGTTTTTCCATTTGTGCACGCAGCAGGTCACCCAGAGTGGTGGCCACAGGAGCGTCAGTAGCTACTGGCTTGTCGCGCAGGCTCTGGATTGCTTCTTTCTCGTCTTCAACGTCTTTCGACTTGATCGAGAGCTGAATTACACGGCTCTTGCGGTCAACGCTGATGATCTTGGCTTCTACTTCTTCGCCTTCTTTCAGAACGTTGCGCGCGTCTTCAACGCGGTCACGGCTGATTTCAGAGGCTTTCAGAGTCGCTTCGATATCGTCGGCCAGAGTGATGATGGCGCCTTTAGCGTCAACTTCCTTCACGATGCCTTTAACGATGGCGCCTTTGTCGTTCTCTTGAACGTACTCGGAGAACGGATCGCTTTCCAGCTGCTTGATACCCAGGGAGATGCGCTCGCGCTCCGGGTCAACCGACAGGATAACGGTGTCCAGCTCGTCGCCCTTCTTGAAGCGGCGAACGGCTTCTTCGCCCACTTCGTTCCAGGAGATGTCGGACAGGTGAACCAGACCGTCGATGCCGCCGTCCAGACCAATGAAGATACCGAAATCGGTGATCGACTTGATGGTGCCGGAGATTTTATCGCCCTTGTTGAACTGGCCAGAGAAATCTTCCCATGGGTTGGATTTGCACTGCTTGATGCCCAGGGAGATACGACGACGCTCTTCGTCGATGTCCAGAACCATGACTTCCACTTCGTCGCCGACTTGTACGACTTTCGAAGGGTGGATGTTCTTGTTGGTCCAGTCCATTTCGGAAACGTGTACCAGACCTTCAACGCCTTCTTCCAGCTCAGCGAAGCAGCCGTAGTCGGTCAGGTTGGTTACACGCGCGGTAACGCGAGTGCTTTCTGGGTAACGGGCTTTGATAGCAACCCATGGATCTTCGCCCAGTTGCTTCAGGCCCAGGGAAACACGATTGCGCTCGCGATCGTACTTCAGAACCTTGACATCGATCTCGTCGCCAACGTTGACGATTTCGGAAGGATGCTTGATACGCTTCCAGGCCATGTCGGTAATGTGCAGCAGGCCATCGACGCCACCCAGATCGACGAATGCGCCGTAATCGGTGAGGTTCTTGACGATACCTTTGACTTGTTGGCCTTCCTGCAGGGATTCCAGCAGAGCTTCGCGCTCGGCGGAGTTCTCGGCTTCCAGGACGCTGCGACGGGAAACGACAACGTTGTTGCGCTTCTGGTCCAGCTTGATGACCTTGAATTCCAGCTCTTTGCCTTCCAGGTGCGTGGTGTCGCGCACTGGACGGACGTCAACCAGAGAACCTGGCAGGAACGCACGGATGCCGTTAACGTCGACAGTGAAGCCGCCTTTAACCTTACCGTTGATAACGCCCTTGACCACTTCTTCGGCTGCGAAGGCTGCTTCCAGAACAATCCAGCATTCAGCGCGCTTGGCTTTTTCACGGGACAGCTTGGTTTCACCAAAGCCGTCTTCAACCGAGTCCAGAGCAACGTGAACTTCGTCACCGACGTTGATGTTCAGTTCGCCAGCGTCGTTGTAGAACTGCTCAAGCGGGATGAGTGCTTCAGACTTCAGGCCAGCGTGAACGGTTACCCAGCGAGCCTGGTAATCGATATCAACGATAACACCGGTGATGATGGAGCCTGCCTGAAGGTTCAGGGTTTTTAGGCTTTCTTCAAAGAGTTCCGCAAAGCTTTCGCTCATTTTAATTCCTGTTGATGAGGGCGAAGAATACGCCCATCTCCACACCCCAGACGGTGTGGGTTAGTTTCATTTAAAAGAAGCCACCGCAGGACTATGACTGGTCCCCTGCGGCCCTCTTGGTCACCCGGCGATATCGCGAATGGCGATCTCGCTCATGATGCGTTCCAGCACCTGATCGATGGATAATTCCGTGGAATCCAGCTGTATGGCGTCAGCCGCCGGTTTGAGCGGGGCTACCGCTCGCTGGGTGTCACGCTCATCGCGCGCACGTATCTCATCTAGCAGACTCGACAGACTAACACCCTCGACTTTGCCCTTCAACTGCAAATATCGACGGCGTGCCCGCTCCTCGGCACTGGCGGTCAGAAAAATCTTCAATGGCGCGCCAGGAAAAACCACGGTGCCCATGTCGCGACCATCCGCCACAAGGCCCGGCGCCTCCTGAAAGGCTCGCTGGCGCTGCAGCAGCGCCTCGCGTACAGCGGGCAGCGCAGCCACCTGGGAAGCGCCGGAACCGACGCTTTCGGTGCGAATGACATCGCTGACTTCATCACCTTCCAGAATGATGCGTTGCAACTGACCTTCCGTCGCCGCGATGAACTGCACATCCAGATGAGCGGCGAGTTTCTTCAGCAGCTCTTCATTGGTCAGGTCGACACCATGGTTATGCGCGGCGAAGGCCAGCAATCGGTACAACGCACCGGAGTCCAGCAGGTTCCAGCCCAGGCGCTTGGCCAGAATCCCGGCGACCGTGCCCTTGCCCGAACCGCTTGGCCCATCGATGGTGATGACCGGTGCAATGCTGATCACGACTGTGCCTCTTGTGCCACGCGAATACCGACCTGTGCGCACAGCGCCAGGAAATTCGGGAACGACGTCGCGACGTTGGCGCAATCATGAATGCGGATCGGCGCACTGGCGCGCAGCGAAGCAACGCTGAACGCCATGGCGATACGATGATCACCATGACCGTGCACTTCACCGCCGCCGATCTGGCCGCCGTCGATGATGATGCCATCCGGGGTCGGCTCGCACTTGACGCCCAACGCCAGCAAGCCATCGACCATGACCTGGATACGATCCGACTCCTTGACCCGCAGCTCTTCGGCGCCACGCAACACGGTGCGCCCTTCGGCACAGGCGGCGGCGACGAACAGCACCGGGAACTCGTCGATCGCCAGCGGAACCAGCGCCTCGGGAATCTCGATACCTTTGAGTTTAGCTGCACGTACGCGCAAGTCAGCTACCGGTTCGCCACCCACTTCACGCTGGTTTTCCAGGGTGATGTCGGCACCCATCAGGCGCAGGATGTCGATCACACCGGTACGGGTCGGGTTGATGCCAACGTGTTCCAGCACCAGCTCCGAACCTTCGGCGATCGAAGCCGCCACCAGGAAGAACGCCGAGGACGAAATATCACCTGGGACTTCAATATGGGTCGCGGTCAGCTTGTTGCCGGACTCGACCGATGCGGTCGCACCGCTGACCGTTACCGGGTAGCCGAAGCCACGCAGCATGCGCTCGGTATGGTCGCGGGTCGGAGCAGGCTCGGTAACCGTGGTCTTGCCTTCGGCATACAGACCGGCCAGCAGCAGGCAGGACTTAACCTGGGCACTGGCCATCGGCATGGTGTAGGTCAGACCCTTGAGCTTGTGGCCACCACGGATGGTCATCGGTGGACGACCTTCCGCGGCGGTTTCGATCACGGCGCCCATTTCACGCAGCGGATTGGCCACGCGATTCATCGGGCGCTTGGACAGCGAAGCGTCGCCGGTCAGGGTGCTGTCGAAGTTCTGCGCGGCCAGCAGGCCGGACAGCAAACGCATCGAAGTACCGGAGTTGCCCAGATAGATCGGGCCCGGTGCCGGCTTCAGGCCATGCAGGCCAACACCGTGAATGGTCACGCGACCGTGGTGCGGACCTTCGATCACGACGCCCATGTCACGGAATGCCTGCAAGGTCGCCAGGGCATCTTCGCCCTCGAGGAAACCTTCGACTTCGGTGACACCTTCAGCCAGGGAACCGAGCATGATCGAACGGTGGGAAATCGATTTGTCACCTGGTACGCGAATCCGACCGGACAGGCGGCCACCAGGTTGAGCCAGGAAAATCAGATCATTGGAATTCATAGCGTCCACATAGGCCCTGCGGGCCAGGATTTTACTGAAATGCTCGCGGGCAACCCGGGCGCGAGTGAATACGCCCAACAATTGGTGCCCATCCCCTGCATCGACCGCGTCGCGCAAGGCGTCGAGGTCACTGCGAAATGTATCGAGTGTGCGCAGGACAGCTTCGCGGTTGGCGAGGAAGATGTCGTGCCACATGACCGGGTCGCTTCCGGCGATTCTTGTGAAATCGCGGAAACCGCCCGCAGCGTAACGGAAGATCTCAAGATTTTCATTGCGCTTGGCCAACGAATCGACCAAGCCGAACGCCAGCAAGTGCGGCAGATGACTGGTCGCTGCCAAGACTTCGTCGTGACGTTCGACCTGCATGTGCTCGACATCGGCGCCCAATTCGCGCCACAAACGGTCGACTACCGCCAGGGCTGCCGGATCGGTTTGCTCCAGCGGCGTGAGGATCACTTTATGACGACGAAACAGCTCGGCGTTGGAGGCTTCCACGCCGCTCTGCTCGGAACCGGCAATCGGATGGCCCGGCACGAACCGCACCGGCATGCCGCCGAACGCCTCGGTTGCCGCACGCACCACATTGCCTTTGGCGCTGCCGACATCGGTCAGGATCGCTTGCCCCAGATCCATGTTCGCCAAACGCGCGAGCACTTTTTCCATGGCCAGGATCGGCACCGCCAGTTGAATGACATCGGCACCCTGACAAGCAATGCCCAGGTCTTCCTCACAGCGATCCACCACACCCAATTCGACCGCGAGTTTGCGCGATTGCGGATCGAGATCGACCCCGACCACTTCGCGGCATATGCCGCTCTCACGCAAACCCTTGGCAAACGAACCGCCGATCAACCCAAGACCGACCACCACCAGGCGACCGATCATAGGTTCAGCAGATTGCAGCGCAGTGACATCAACCACGAGCCAGAACCTTGGTCAGCGCTTCAAGGAAGCGGCTGTTCTCTGCCGGCAGACCAATCGTGACGCGCAGGTGATTCGGCATGCCGTAGTTCGCTACCGGACGCACGATCACGCCTTCACGAAGCAAGCCCTGGAACACCGGCGCTGCAACCTGACCCAGGTCCACGCAAATGAAGTTGCCCCTTGACGGAATCCAGCTCAACCCCAATTCACGGAAACCCGCCTCCAGTTGCAGCATGCCAGCCTCATTGAGTTGACGGCTTTGCGCGAGATACTCTTCATCCTTCAACGCTGCACAGGCCGCAGCCAGAGCCAGGCTGTTGACGTTGAACGGCTGGCGTACACGGTTCAGCACGTCCGCGACCACCGCCGTGGACAAGCCATAACCCACGCGCAGTGCGGCCAGGCCATAGGCCTTGGAGAAGGTGCGGGAAACCAGCAGGTTCGGATAAGCCGCCAGGAAGTCCAGGCCGTCCGGCATATCGCTGCCTTCGGCGTACTCGATGTAGGCCTCGTCCAGCACCACCAGCACATGCTCCGGAACATCCTGCAGGAATTCGTCCAGCGCCTCGGCTTCGAACCAGGTCCCGGTCGGGTTGTTCGGGTTGGCGATAAAGACCACACGGGTATTGGCATCGATCGCCGCCAGCATGGCGGGCAGGTCATGCCCCCAGTCCTTGGCCGGAACCACCTTGGCCTGCGCACCGACCGCCTGAGTGGCAATCGGGTAGACAGCGAACGCATGCTCGCTGAATACGGCATTCAGGCCCGGCGCCAGATAGGCGCGCGCCACCAGCTCAAGAATGTCGTTGGAGCCATTACCCAGCGTCACTTGATTGAGCTCGACACGGCACTGCTCGGCCAGCAGGGTCTTGAGCGCAAAACCGTTGCCGTCCGGATAGCGGGTCAGCTCGACCAGCGCATCGCGGATGGCCGCCAGCGCCTTGGGGCCGGCGCCCAGCGGGTTTTCGTTGCTCGCCAGTTTGACGATGCTGGCTGGATCGAGATCCAGCTCACGCGCCAGTTCGTCCACGGGTTTTCCCGGAACGTAAGGCGAAAGTTGTTGCACGCCCGGCTGTGCCAGAGCGAGGAAATTGCCACTCATTTGCTACCGCCCCTTACAGAACTGCTTTCGGGTAGGAACCCAGCACTTTGAGTGCCACTGCTTCCTGACTGATCTTTTCCAGCACACTTTTGACCAGCGGGTCGCGGTGGTGGCCAACGAAGTCGATGAAGAACACGTAGGTCCACTTGCCGCTGCGCGACGGACGAGTCTCGATTCGCGTCAGGTCGATGCCATTGTCGTGGAACGGCACCAGCAACTCGTGCAGCGCACCCGGCTTGTTGCTCATCGAAACGATGATCGAGGTCTTGTCGTCGCCAGTCGGCGGCACTTCCTGATTACCGATCATGAGGAAGCGCGTGGAGTTATCCGGACGGTCCTCGATTTTTTCGGCCAGACGGGTCAAGCCATACAGGCCGGCCGCCATGTCGCCGGCAATCGCCGCCGAGTTCCACTCGCCCTTGACCCGCTTGGCCGCTTCGGCGTTGCTGGACACCGCCACGCGCTCGACATTCGGGTAATGGGCGTCCAGCCACTTGCGGCACTGGGCCAGGGACTGGGCGTGGGAGTAGATGCGGCTGATGCTGTCGGTCTTGGTGTTTTCACCGACCAACAGGTGATGGTGGATACGCAGCTCGACTTCGCCGCAGATCACCATGTCATGCTCAAGGAAGCTGTCGAGGGTGTGATTGACCGCGCCTTCGGTGGAGTTTTCCACCGGCACCACGCCAAAATTCACCGCACCGGCCGCCACTTCACGGAACACTTCGTCGATCGCCGCCATCGGCTTGCTGATCACGGCGTGACCGAAGTGCTTCATGGCCGCCGCCTGGGTGAAGGTACCTTCAGGGCCGAGATAAGCCACTTTCAGCGGCTGTTCGAGCGCCAGGCACGAAGACATGATTTCGCGGAACAACCGCGCCATCTCTTCGTTGCCCAGCGGCCCCTGGTTACGCTGCATGACACGCTTGAGCACCTGAGCTTCGCGCTCAGGACGATAGAACACCGGCACTTCGCCTTCGGCCAGCGAGGCCATCTTTACTCGCGCGACTTCCTGGGCGCAGCGCGCACGCTCACTGATCAGCTCCAGGACCTTTTCGTCCAGGGCATCAATGCGCAGGCGCAGTGCCTTGAGTTCTTGCTCAGACATTAGCCGTGTTCCTTCTCGAACTCTGCCATGTACGAAATCAGCGCATTGACGGCGTTGATGTCGACGGCGTTATAGATGGAGGCGCGCATACCACCCACGGAACGGTGCCCCTTGAGGTTCAACAGACCACGCTCGTCGGCACCGGCCAGGAACGGCTTGTCCAGACGATCATCCGCCAGGCGGAACGGCACGTTCATCCACGAGCGGTCCGACTTGTTGATCGGGTTGCTGTACAGGCCGCTGGCATCGATGAAGCCGTACAGCGTGCGCTGCTTGACTTCGTTGAGCTTGCCGATGGCCTCGACGCCGCCCTGCTCCTTGAGCCACTCGAACACCAGGCCGGACAAGTACCAGGCCAGGGTCGGCGGGGTGTTGTACATCGAACCGTTATCGGCCGCGACCTTGTAGTCGAGCATGGTCGGACACAGGGAACGAGCCTTGCCCAGCAGGTCTTCGCGAACGATGTTGACGACGATACCGCTCGGACCGATGTTTTTCTGGGCGCCGGCGTAAATCATGCCAAAACGCGAAACATCCACCGGGCGCGACAGGATGTCCGAGGACATGTCGGCGACCAGCGGAACATCACCGGTTTCCGGAATCCACTGGAATTCCAGGCCGCCGATGGTTTCGTTCGGCGCGTAGTGAACGTAGGCCGCGTCTTTCGACAGCTTCCACTCGTTCTGGCCGGGAATGGCGAAATAGTCGTAAGGCCTGGCGGTGCCGGCAACGTTGACGCGGCCGAAGCGTGAAGCTTCTTCGATGGCTTTCTGCGACCAGATACCGGTGTCGATATAGTCGGCAGAGCCGTTTTCCGGCAACAGGTTCAGAGGAATCTGAGCAAATTGCTGGCTGGCGCCACCTTGCAGGAACAGCACTTTATAGTTCGAGGGGATATTCAGCAGATCACGCAGATCCTGCTCGGCCTTGGTGGCGATGGACACGAACTCATCACTGCGATGGCTCATTTCCATGACCGACAGACCCTTGCCGTGCCAGTCGAGGAGTTCACCCTGGGCGCGCTGCAGGACAGCTTCGGGAAGCGCCGCAGGACCGGCACAGAAGTTATAGGCTCTCTTGCTCACATCCAATCTCGCTCTGATTTGGTGGTATCACGCAATAAATCGCAACATCAATCTCCACCCTGTAGGAGCGAGCTTGCTCGCGAAAAACCCGAGAACGCCGCGGGATGCCAGGCCTCCCGCGTTATCGTTAACGTCCATCGCGAGCGAGCTCGCTCCTACAGAAGGGACAAAATTACTCAAAGGGACAAACAACAAGGGGGCGAATTTTCATCCGCCCCCTGCTTACCCGCTTATTCCTGTGGTTCTTCGTCAGCGGCGGCGTCGAGTTGCTGGTCTTCGGCAACGTCGTCGATCACGACTTCACCGACAAACCCTTCACCCTCTTCACCTTCCAGCTCTTCGCCTTCGACTTCCGACGGCTCCTGAACCCGCTCCAGACCGACCAGCGTTTCATCGTTGGCCAGTTTGATCAGGGTCACGCCCTGGGTGTTACGACCCAGGCTGGACACTTCGTCGACACGGGTGCGCACCAGAGTGCCCTGGTCGGAAATCAGCATGATTTCCTCGCCGTCGAGCACCTGGACCGCACCGACCAGACGGCCGTTACGCTCGTTGCTGACCATGGCAATAACGCCCTGGCCGCCACGCTTGTACTCAGGGAACTCGGTGATCGCCGTGCGCTTGCCGTAGCCACGCGCCGAAGCTGTGAGGATCTGGCTGCCTTCTTCCGGGATCAGCATGGAAATCAGCTTCTGGCCTTCCGGCAGACGCATGCCGCGCACACCGCGGGCGGTACGGCCCATGGCACGAACGTCGGATTCCTTGAAACGGGTGACCTTGCCGCCATCGGAGAACAGCATCACTTCGCGTTCGCCATCGGTGATGGCCGCGGAAATCAGCACGTCGCCTTCGTCCAGCTCCAGCGCGATCAGGCCGACGCTGCGTTGACGGCTGAAGGATTCCAGCGGGGTCTTCTTCACGGTGCCGTTGGCGGTGGCCATGAAGATGTAGTGACCTTCGGTGTACTCCTCGACCGGCAGCATGGTGGTGATGTATTCACCGTCATCCAGCGGCAGCAGGTTGACCAGCGGACGACCACGGGCAGCACGTGACGCTTCAGGGATTTCGTAGGTTTTCAGCCAGTACACCTTGCCCTTGCTGGAGAACAGCAGCAGCGTGGTGTGGCTGTTGGCAACCAGCAGGTGAGCGATGTAGTCCTCATCCTTGACGCCGGTCGCCGACTTGCCTTTACCGCCACGACGCTGGGCCTGGTACGCAGCCAGCGGCTGGGTCTTGGCGTAGCCACCGTGGGAAATGGTCACGACGCGCTCTTCTTCCGGGATCATGTCACCCAGGGTCAGGTCGAGACGGGCATCGAGGATTTCAGTACGACGCACGTCGCCGTATTCGGCGCGAATCACTTCCAGCTCTTCGCGGATCACTTCCATCAGGCGCGTGGCGCTGTTGAGGATGCGGATCAGCTCGCCGATCTGGTTGAGGATCTCTTGATACTCGGCCAGCAGTTTTTCGTGTTCCAGACCGGTCAGGCGGTGCAGACGCAGCTCCAGAATGGCTTGCGCCTGTTCTGGCGACAGGAAGTACTTGCCGTCGCGCAGACCGTATTGCGGATCGAGGTTTTCCGGACGGCACGAATCGGCGCCGGCACGTTCAACCATCGCCACCACGGCCGAGGATTCCCAAGGCGTGCTGATCAGCGCTTCCTTGGCTTCCGACGGCGTTGGCGACGCCTTGATCAGGGCGATGACCGGGTCGATGTTCGACAGGGCAACCGCTTGACCTTCAAGGATATGACCACGCTCGCGCGCCTTGCGCAGTTCGAACACGGTACGACGGGTCACCACTTCGCGGCGGTGACGGACGAAGGCTTCCAGCAGGTCCTTGAGGTTCAGGATCCGCGGACGGCCGTCGATCAGCGCGACGATGTTGATACCGAACACCGCTTGCAGCTGGGTCTGGGCGTAGAGGTTGTTAAGGATGACCTCAGGCACTTCGCCGCGACGCAGCTCGATCACGACGCGCATACCGTCCTTGTCGGACTCGTCACGCAGTTCGGTGATGCCTTCAAGCTTCTTCTCTTTGACCAGCTCGGCGATCTTCTCGATCAGACGCGCCTTGTTCAGCTGGTAAGGGAGTTCGGTGATGACGATCTGCTGGCGGCCACCGACCTTGTCGATGTCTTCGATCATCGAGCGGGCGCGCATGTAAATGCGCCCGCGACCGGTGCGGTAGGCTTCGATGATGCCGGCGCGACCGTTGATGATCGCGGCGGTCGGGAAGTCCGGACCGGGGATGTATTGCATCAGCTCGTCGACGGTCAGCTCAGGGTTGTCGATGAGCGCCAGGCAACCGTCGATGACTTCACCGAGGTTGTGCGGCGGAATGTTGGTCGCCATGCCTACGGCGATACCGCTGGAGCCGTTGACCAGCAGGTTGGGAATACGGGTCGGCATGACCGCCGGAATCATTTCGGTGCCGTCGTAGTTCGGCACCCAGTCCACGGTTTCTTTATGCAGGTCAGCCAGCAGCTCGTGCGCCAGCTTGGTCATGCGCACTTCGGTGTATCGCATGGCCGCGGCGTTGTCGCCGTCCACCGAACCGAAGTTGCCCTGGCCGTCTACCAGCAGGTAGCGCAGGGAGAATGGCTGTGCCATCCGAACGATGGTGTCGTACACCGCGGTATCACCGTGCGGGTGATACTTACCGATCACGTCACCGACAACACGGGCAGATTTCTTGTACGGCTTGTTGAAGTCGTTGCCCAGCTCGCTCATCGCGAACAGCACGCGCCGGTGCACGGGCTTCAAGCCATCGCGCGCATCCGGCAGTGCCCGCCCGACAATTACGCTCATCGCGTAGTCGAGGTAGGACTGCTTCAGCTCGTCTTCGATATTGACCGGGAGGATTTCTTTGGCCAGTTCGCCCATGAGAAGCCTGATTCCTTTTTCTGGTGAAACTTCGTCAGGACCAACGAAGCTCGCCGCTGCAGGCTCAGTGCCATGCATTGGCTTACGACAAATCAACGAGTTATGCCATGGATCTGCGCAGTAAAGATCACCCCGCGGGGCAACCTTGGAAACCGCCGGATGTTATCACAAGAGCCGCCACGCACCTATCCCCCAGACGCGCATGGAGAGTAGTTAGTTGACCGGTGACAGGCTTGAAGGGGACGAGAGGGGCTTAGAGCCGTGATCAACCGGCATTCAACCGTATTTTTCACTTGTAAACACCGACCTGTAGGAGCTGCCGCAGGCTGCGATCTTTTCGGGACCGTTACCGACTTATGCCGGGAAGATCAAAAGATCGCAGCCTTCGGCAGCTCCTACAGGGATTTCGTGCAACCCGAATGATTTAATGCAGACGTTTGCGGCACATCAACTGCGCCATCTTCGCGGTATCCGGGCGCTCGACGATGCCTTTTTCGGTGACGATCGCATCGATCAGATCCGCCGGCGTCACGTCGAACACCGGGTTGAAGGCATTGACGTCGGCGCCGACGCGCTTGCCACCGACCTCCAGCAACTCGCGACCATCACGCTCTTCAATCGGAATGTCATCGCCACTGGCCAGGTTCATGTCGATGGTCGAACTCGGCGCCACCACCATGAAGCGCACGCCGTGGTGCATGGCGTTGACGGCCAGCTGATAGGTGCCGATCTTGTTGGCCACATCGCCATTGGCGGTGATCCGGTCAGCGCCGACGATGACCCAGGTGGGGCCTTTGGTCTTCATGATATGCGCCGCGGCGGAATCGACATTGAGGGTCACGGGAATGCCTTCATTGGCCAGTTCCCACGCGGTCAGCCGCGAGCCCTGCAACCATGGGCGGGTTTCGTCGACATATACCTGCTCGACCATACCTTCGAGGAATGCACCACGAATCACCCCCAGTGCGGTGCCAAAGCCGCCCGTGGCCAGCGCGCCGGTGTTGCAGTGGGTGAGGATCGCCTGGGCGTTGCCCTGATGCTTGCGGATCAGGTCCACACCCAGCTGGGCCATGGTCAAGTTGGCTTCGCGATCACTTTCATGAATGGCGATGGCCTCGGCCTCCAGCACCTCCAGCGGATCGGCATTGTCCTTCAGGCGATCAAGCCGGTCGTGCATGCGCCCCAGCGCCCAGAACAGGTTGACCGCAGTAGGACGGGAATCGGCCAACAGCATGAAATCCTCTTCCAGCGCAGCGTACCAGTCGCCACCTTCGGCAATCCGGGCGCGGGCCGCCAGTACGATGCCATAGGCTGCGCTAATGCCGATGGCCGGCGCGCCACGCACCACCATCGAGCGAATGGCCTCGGCCACGCCAGCAGCGCTGGTGTAGGCAATCCAGGTTTCCTCGAACGGCAAAATACGCTGATCCAGCAGATGGAGAGCGCCATCACGCCAATCGATGGCCTTTACCTTTTCCGCAGCCAACAGTCGATCGCGCATCCCTCACCCCGCACTCATGAACAAAAGCCGCCGATTATAGCGATCCCCCCGCGAAGACGCTCGGGTATACTTCGCAATCCTATACAAAAGCACTGGAACCGACCCTCGATGCCGAACACTGCCGCTGCGCTCGACCTGTTATTGCTGCCGACCTGGCTGGTACCCGTCGAACCCGCTGGTGTTGTCCTCAAGGAACATGGCGTGGGCATCCGTGATGGACGCATCGTGTTTATCGGCCCACGTTCCGCCGCGCTGAAGCTTAACGCAACCGAAACCCGCGAATTGCCCGACATGCTGCTCAGCCCCGGCCTGATCAATGCCCACGGGCACGCGGCGATGACGCTGTTCCGTGGCCTGGCCGATGATCTGCCATTGATGACCTGGCTGGAAAACCATATCTGGCCCGCCGAGGCCAAATGGGTCGATGAAGCTTTCGTGCGCGACGGTACCGACCTTGCCATCGCCGAGCAAATCAAAGGCGGCATCACCTGTTTCTCTGACATGTACTTCTTCCCGAAGGTTGCCAGCGAGCGCGTGCACAACAGCGGCATTCGCGCGCAAATCGCGATTCCGATCCTCGACTTCCCGATTCCGGGGGCCGCCACGGCGGACGAAGCCATTCGTCAGGGCGTTGAACTGTTTGGCGATCTCAAGCACCACGAACGCATCAAAATCACCTTCGGCCCCCATGCACCCTACACCGTAGGCGACGAAAACCTGGAAAAAATCCGGATGATCGCCGAGGAACTGGACGCTTCGATCCACATGCACGTGCATGAAACCGCCTTCGAAGTACAACAATCGGTCGAGCAGCGCGGTGAACGACCACTGGCCCGACTGGCGCGCCTGGGTTTGCTGGGGCCGCGCTTCCAGGCGGTTCACATGACCCAGATCAGCGAAGAAGACCTGGCGCTGCTGGTAGAAAGCAACAGCAATGTGATTCATTGCCCGGAGTCGAACCTGAAGCTGGCCAGCGGGTTCTGCCCGGTCGAGCGTTTGTGGCAGGCCGGGGTCAATGTTGCGGTCGGCACCGATGGCGCGGCCAGCAACAATGACCTGGACCTGCTCGGCGAAACCCGCACCGCGGCCCTGCTGGCCAAGGCTGTCGCCGGCTCGGCCACCGCGCTGGATGCCCATCGTGCCTTGCGCATGGCCACCCTCAATGGCGCCCGGGCACTGGGTATCGAGGCCGAAGTCGGTTCGCTGGAAATCGGCAAGGCCGCGGACATGGTGGCTTTCGACCTCTCCGGCCTGGCCCAGCAACCGGTCTACGAACCGGTTTCGCAGCTTATATATGCCACCGGCCGCGACTGCGTGAAACACCTTTGGGTTGCCGGCAAGCAGTTGCTCGACGACCGTCGCCTGACACGCCTGGATGAACAACAGCTTGGCGCTGTCGCGAGGGCCTGGGGCCAGCGCATCAGCGGCCGCACCGAATCGTAAGCACCCTGGAACGCAATCCGGGGCAACAGGATTTTTCAAGTTTTAGAGGACTAGACCATGAGCAACGTCGACTACGCCGAAATCGCCAAATTCGAGGCCCTGGCTCATCGCTGGTGGGACCGCGAAAGCGAATTCAAACCGCTGCACGACATCAACCCGCTGCGGGTCAACTGGATTGACGAGCGGGTCAACCTGGCCGGTAAAAAAGTCCTCGACGTCGGTTGCGGCGGCGGCATCCTCAGCGAAGCCATGGCCCAACGCGGTGCGACCGTGATGGGTATCGACATGGGCGAAGCGCCGTTGGCGGTTGCCCAGTTGCATCAGCTGGAGTCGGGCGTGAGCGTCGAGTACCGACAGATCACCGCCGAAGCCCTGGCCGAGGAAATGCCGGAGCAGTTCGACGTGGTCACCTGCCTTGAAATGCTTGAGCACGTGCCGGACCCGTCGTCGGTCATCCGCGCCTGCTTCCGCATGGTCAAGCCCGGCGGCCAGGTGTTCTTCTCCACCATCAACCGCAACCCGAAGGCGTACCTGTTCGCCATCGTCGGCGCCGAATACATCATGAAGCTGCTGCCGCGCGGCACCCACGACTTCAAGAAATTCATCCGCCCTTCCGAACTCGGCGCCTGGAGCCGCATGGCCGGCCTGACCGTCAAGGACATCATCGGCCTGACCTACAACCCGCTGACCAAGCACTACAAACTGGCGGCCGACGTGGACGTCAACTACATGATCCAGACCCTGCGCGAGGAGTAAGCCGATGCCAATCAGAGCAGTTCTTTTCGACATGGACGGCACTCTGCTCGACACCGCGCCGGACTTCATTGCGATCTGTCAGGCGATGCGTGCCGACCGTGGCTTGCCACCGATGAACGACAAGTACATTCGCGACGAGATTTCCGGCGGCGCCAAGGCGATGGTCGCGGTGACCTTCGCCATGGACCCGGAATCCCCGGGGTTCGAGGAACTGCGCCTGGAGTTTCTGGAGCGCTACCTCGTCGGCTGTGCGGTGCACAGCAAGCTGTTCGACGGCATGGCTGAATTGCTGGCCGACATCGAAAAAGCCAACCTGATCTGGGGCGTGGTCACCAACAAGCCGCTGCGCTTCGCCGAGCCGATCATGCAACAACTGGGGCTGGCTGAACGCTCGGCGCTGCTGATCTGCCCGGATCATGTGAAAAACAGCAAACCGGACCCCGAGCCACTGATCCTTGCCTGCAAGATGCTCGACCTGGACCCGGCCAGCGTGCTGTTCGTTGGCGATGACTTGCGCGACATCGAGTCGGGCCGCGATGCCGGTACCAAGACTGCTGCGGTGACCTTCGGCTATATCCACCCGGATGATAATCCGCGGCATTGGGGTGCGGATGTGGTGGTTGATCATCCGCTGGAGTTGCGCAAGGTGCTCGATAGTGCGCTTTGCAGCTGCTGATTAAAGTCAAGAGATCGCAGCCTGCGGTAGCTCCTACAGGGGACCGCGATCGACGTAGGAGCTGCCGCAGGCTGCGATCTTTTCCAGCTTTGTTATGGATTGAGGTTTTTTATGTTTGATTATTCCGCCCGCCCCGAACTGCTCAAGGATCGGGTCATTCTGGTCACCGGCGCAGGACGTGGCATTGGCGCCGCAGCGGCAAAAGCCTACGCGGCACACGGCGCAACCGTGCTGCTGCTGGGCAAGACCGAAGCCAACCTGACCCAGGTCTACGACGAAATCGAAGCCGCCGGCCATCCACAACCGGCGGTGATCCCGTTCAACCTCGAAACCGCCCTGCCCCATCAATACGATGAGCTGGCGGCGATGATCGAAAGCGAATTCGGGCATCTCGACGGCCTGCTGCACAATGCTTCGATCATCGGCCCGCGCACGCCGATCGAGCAGCTGTCCGGCGAAAACTTCATGCGGGTCATGCAAGTCAACGTCAATGCCATGTTCATGCTCACCAGCACTCTGCTGCCGCTGCTCAAGCTGTCGCAAGATGCCTCGGTGGTGTTCACGTCCAGCAGCGTCGGCCGCAAGGGACGTGCGTACTGGGGCGCTTACGGCGTCTCCAAATTCGCCACTGAAGGGCTGATGCAAACCCTGGCTGACGAAGTCGATACCGTGGCCCCGGTACGCTCCAACAGCATCAACCCGGGCGCTACCCGCACCAGCATGCGCGCCCAGGCTTACCCGGGTGAAAATCCGCTGAACAACCCGACGCCCGAGGAGATCATGCCGGTCTACCTTTACCTGATGGGCCCGGACAGCACCGGTATCAACGGCCAGGCGTTCAACGCCCAGTAGCGACCGTACGTCGCTTTTTGGTGCCGCGCCGATTTCCTGTCGCGGCACTCGAATACACGCCAGGAACCTGTCAAACAAACGTCACATACTGCGCTGCACACGTAACAGACGAAGCACAACCTATTGATTTAATACAAATTTTATTAAGATGAACCGAATGGCACGACTTTCGCTCTAAATTTGCTAAGACACGCAACGTGAAAGCAGACGGAACGAAGCTTGAGTGCGGCGATTACTCATCTTCTACAAAGCAGATTAAACTTGTACGAAATGTCCTACGGGACTGACGGACCAGTACGACGCGCAGCCTAAGCCGCTCTCACCCTGCTTGTAAGACAGCCTTACTGCTTAGGGGCGCACGCCTTATGAAACCACCTTCCCAGACCAACGCAATTGACTTCGATAGCGCCAAATTGCAGCGCCTGGGCTTTGGTCAGCAACCGCTTCTTCTGGCAAGGCCTATCAGTCTTGCGCAATTGCGCCAGCAACTGAGCCTGCAGCTGCAAACCAGTCTGGAACCGCAACGCATTCTTGGGACGTTCTATCGCGAGATTCAGCGATTGGTGCCGCTGGACGCTTTGTGCTACCTGCACAAGAGCAGTGACTTGCGTCTGGAGTTCGGCCAACGCGGCCACCATTCCATCAGTTACAGCCTCAGCCACGAAGGCGAACACCTGGGTGAGCTGATTTTCCGCCGCAATCAGCGTTTCAGCGAACAGGAACAGGGCAATCTCGAATCGCTGCTGGCCGCGCTGCTTTTCCCGATGCGCAACGCGCTGCTTTACCGTACCGCCACCCAAAGCGCACTGCGCGACCCGCTGACGGGCACCGGCAACCGCATCGCCATGGACCAGACATTGCAAAGGGAAATCGAGCTATCCCGGCGCCATCTGCAACCGTTATCGGTGCTGATGCTGGACATCGATCATTTCAAGCAAGTCAATGATACCCACGGCCACAGCACAGGCGATGACGTGCTCAAGGCGGTCGCTGCCTCGATCAAAAACCAGCTGCGCAACGTGGACATGGTGTTTCGCTATGGCGGTGAAGAGTTCCTGATCCTGCTGTCGAACACCAGCCGCGAGGCCGCGGCCATGGTCGGTGAGCGGCTGCGGTTTGCAGTGCAGTCTGAAGAATACCTGGCCGATGGTTATACGATCTTGCTGACGGTCAGCCTCGGCTGTTCGACATTGTTACCCGGCGAGTCTGCCGAAAGCCTGTTGCGACGGGCAGACAGTGCACTGTATGTGGCCAAGCGCGAAGGTCGTAACCGGTTGGAGATGGCGGGGTAACTGCCGACCACAAAATAATGTGGGAGCGAGCCTGCTCGCGAATGGGATCTGACCTTCAACGATCATGTTGACTGACAGTCCGTATTCGCGAGCAGGCTCGCTCCCACAGTTGTTTCAAGCAGACGTTGAATCAGCCTTCCGCCAGTGCCATCCGCTCACGTACGACCGGTGCCCGCTCTACGTGCTCCAACTGCATGCAACGTTCGAGAAACAGGTACATGTAGTCGTAGCTCTTGCACACAGCCTGGCGCAACTCCACCTGCAGGGATTTGCTCGGGTTGGTGCCTGCCAATGTACAGATGATTTCCAGGGCTTCCCATGGATGGGCATCGTCGTACTGGGCATGCATCTTCAGCCACTTCATCGCTCGCTTGCGATCTTCCTCGGGGAACGAGGCGGCGTAGATACCGTTGGAACAAACGACCGCCGACCATTCCCCGGTCGCCCCTTCGATGGCGTAGTTGGTAGCGGCAATCGCAACGATCAGCGAGTCGGCTGAACTGGTGTGCCAGCACCAATGGCTCAAGGCGTGAAGCTCCGGTGCAACCTGCTGTGCCTGCAGGTCTTCCAGGCTGACACCGTGCGCGCGACTCCAATGCACCCAGTAATCGGCGTGGTTCAATTCGACGCGGATATTACGCATCAGCCAGCGACGGGCCATGTCTTCGCCGGGATGACGGGCAAAGCGTGTCTTGGTCAGGTTTTGTGCCATATACAACGCGAACTGTTCGACCACCGGCCAGCCACCGATCAGGTATTGGCGCATGGTCTTTGCACTGAGTTTGTTGTCTCGCATGCGTTGGTACAGTTCGTGTTCGACAACCCGGCGTTTGCTCTCGCTGCAATCCTGGATCAGGCGCTGGGCCCAGGCAGGGTAACTTGCAGCTTCCATGAGCGGTCCGGTTCGGTTGAATGTATCGATCACTGTCGAGCTCCTTTTGATTGTGATTGTAAGACCGGCAGGAGTTTCAACGGAACGTGCCAGGGGCCTTGAACAACAGAGGCTGAGGCCTGGCGGGACGACTTAACAGGCTATCAAAGGTAAACAAATGCGGGCGTTCAATCACATACCCTTGAGCGTAATCCACCCCGATCTCCAGCAATGCCTGCTCGATCTGGGGCGTTTCGACAAACTCGGCAATCGTGCGCTTACCCATGACATGACCGATGTGATTGATCACTTCGACCATGGCGCGGTTAATCGGGTCGTCCAGCATATCCTTTACGAAACTCCCATCGATCTTCAGGAAGTCTACAGGCAAATGTTTCAGATACGCGAATGAGGACATTCCGGCACAAAAATCATCCAGTGAAAAATAGCATCCTAAGCCTTTGAGTTCATTAATGAATCGAATGGCGCTGCCAAGATTTGAAATAGCACTGGTCTCAGTAATTTCAAAACAAATCATTTCAGGCGGAATCGAATACGTCACAAACTGTTCGCGCAGGAAGTCCAGAAACGCCTCATCCCCGATCGTCGTGCCTGACAGATTGATCGCACACATGGCCAGCGGCCCCTGGTGCTGTTCGGCCTGACACTGGGCAATGATCTTGAACACGTTCTGCACAACCCAGCGGTCCAGAGAGCTCATCAGGCCATAGCGTTCGGCGGCCGGGATGAAACTGTCGGGCAAGATCATGCGCCCCGCCTCATCATGCAACCGCAACAGGATTTCGATATGCCCACTGCCATGCTCGGTATGACCGAGGGATGCGATTTCCTGGGCGTACAAGCAGAAGCGGTCCTCCTCCAGCGCCATGTGCAAACGCTGCACCCAGGCCATTTCGCCGAAGCGCAGGGACAATTCCGAGTCATCCGGATGATAGACCTGGACCCGGTTCCGGCCCTTTTCCTTGGCCATGTAGCACGCCATGTCGGCAGCACGCAGCGAGGCTTCGAGCGTCGTCGGATTCTGCGCAACATGGACCAGTCCGATACTGACAGTGGTCACGAAAGGCCGGCCCTTCCAGACAAAATGCAGATTCTGCACAGTCTGACGCAGGCTCTCGGCAATTTTCTCCGCCGCTTCCGGTGCGCAGTTTTCCAGCAGGATACCGAACTCGTCGCCGCCAAGGCGTGCCAGGGTATCGCCTTCGCGCAACCCGGATTGCAACAAGGCACAGATATGCCGCAACAGTTCGTCGCCCGCCGCGTGACCACAGGTATCGTTGACCAGCTTGAACTGATCCAGATCGAGGAACATCAGGGCATGGCGACCCGAATGGCGGGTCAGGTTGTGCAGCGCCTGTTCCAGGCGATATTCGAATTCGCGGCGGTTGGCAAGCCCGGTCAAGGCGTCGTGGGTCGCCTGCCACGACAGATTGGCGATGTATTGCCGCTCCTGGGTCATGTCATGCAGCACCAGCACCGTTCCGCTGACTTTGCCGGCAATGCGGATCGGAGCACCCACCAGCGTGACCGACACCGTGCTGCCGTCCAGGCGTTGAATCAACTTGGAGTGCTCACTGCCGCCACTGAGTTGACCGCTCAGAATATGCTCGATCAGGGTGAAACCGTCGGTCTGTGCATTTTCATCCAGCAGGTTGAACAGCGCCGCCAGCGGCAACCCTGTCGCCTGCTCGGCCTTCCAGTGGGTCAATGCCTCGGCCGCCGGATTCATGTAGGCAATCGCACCGGAAACATCCGTGGTGATCACGCCGTCGCCAATCGATTGCAGAGTGATCTGCGCCCGCTCTTTCTCCAGTTGCAGCGCATCGGCGAAGGCATGGCGCTGCTTGAGCAGTTTATGGGTGCGCATCAAGGCCAATACAATCAAACCCAGGGCGGTGGCGAGGTTGGTCACCAGCAACAGTCGCAGGATCATCCGCGAGCCTTCGCCCAAGGCATCGCTGAAAGCCTTCGCCGCCGGTGTCACACTTTCGTTGATGACGAATATCTGATCCTTCCAGCGCTTGATATCGGCATCGGTGGCCTGCCTGGTGGTGATGCGCTGATGCATCTCCTGCGCAATGGCATCGAGTTGCACCAGATACCCGTCGCCTACCCTCCAAAGGTCGATGGCTTTCTCGTGGTAACTGAAGTGCCGGAAATTCAGGTACAACCAGATCACACTGGTGATGTCATCCGGATGGTTGCCGCCCTTGAGGATCGCCACACGTGCCGCCTCGATGTTCGGCGGCCGATGATCCAGCGCCACACGCAATTCATGCCCACCCTGAGGCACGGAAATGGCGTTCTGGTATTTATGAAAAATCGCTTCGTCGCCGCTGTCGGCGTAGAGATTGAGGTAATAGATGGCGTCTTTCTGGCCCTTGGACCACAGGCTCTCACCGGCGACATAACCGCGAACAGCCGACAGTACATAAAGGCTGACACCGCCCAAGAGGGCCTGAAACACCACAACGGCGATAAATGGCCAGACGATGCCCAACAGCCGTGGCGTTCCGAGAGTCCGCTTTTGATTCATGAGGTCCCTTACATTAGAGCTGCTCGATTGTCGTCCGGACGAAAATCGCTACGGCTAGACTAGGGTGCCTTCGTCGTCCCGACAAGCTGATCAAAGCTTCGAACATCAACACAGCCAATATATATGTACCGCAAAGACAGTCCTTGATGCATCGAGACTGACGTCCCTTCTATCAAGAGATGTCACTGTTTATGCATACCACAAATGCTTCGGCAACAACCCCATACCAACAATATCTGGGTCAACTCGCAGAATACGACGCGCTGCTAGGCCGTCTACGTGATGCCAAGGCGCGAGGCCTTGCTCTGGCCGGCATCTATTTATCTCCCCAGCCTCACTCCCCCCTTGCCCAGGAACATGACGTCGGGCAAACCCACTTGCACAGCTTGCTCAGACACCCGGACTATCTGGCACTTGTCGAAAAGTTGAAGATCATGAATTTTTTATCTGTGTCTACAGCAGGAGGACGCAGCGTTTACAAGACGGCTGACCAGAAGGGTGCCGAAGTCATTCTCTCCATGACTGAAAATCCTGGCTGGCGCGAACTGACCGAAAAAATCGAGCCGATAGCTCTCAGCATGGGCGGACAATTGCGCTCGGATAAGTTGCTCAGCCTTCCTCAGGTTCTGACGTATTACGCGTTACCGGCAGCGCAAACTCAAAACACCACTGAAATGGAGTCGCTAATTCACAAACTGGAGGAAAGACGCGCCAGTCACTCATTGCAACTCTTCAGTGGTGTTGATATCGACACCTTGAATCGTTCACCCACAGCTGAAGACCGACAACTACTCAAAACCATACAGAGAGCCACTCCGACATCCGCTATGACCATCGATAGCCTGCTCGCTCAACTGACGAACAGAGATATCGTTGCCATCGTCCAGCGCTTTCTTCCCGAAACCGAAAGCTCGCTATTCAGCTACCTGATTCAAAACGCAGTGCCCAATGCGACCGAAGCTCAAGTCCGTGTCACGCCCACGGTAGTGCTGGAAAGCATTTTGCGCTCCGCCGAGTCAGAGCGACTGGCAATGGCGCTGTTGGAAGGCTTGAACTGGTACGGTGGAAAACCCGGCGAAGAAACTTCATCAGGCGTACGAATCAAACTGCTCAGCAAAGCCATTCGCTTATGGACAAACAAGAGCGGTAATCCCGCTGATATCGCTGGATACCCATGGCATCAACGCTCGAATTGGGGAAAGAGTTATCCGAGTATCCGGGCTGAGTTTGAACAGCATCTATTCGATTCCCGGCGAGCGTCATCAATGACTGAGGCGATCTTGCTCGCGCGCTTGCTGCAACCAGAATTCCCACGAGCGTTTCAAGTCCCGGACATTCCACCTGATCTTCCCTATGGAAGTTCTGTGGTTTGGGTCAATTTTGTCCACGGTGTAACGCTGGCCGAAGCCATCGAGCCTGACTCGATCGAGCGGATGACCTTCCAGCAATTGGTCAACCTGCCAATCAAACGAACCGACGGAGCAACGCCAGAGCAATTGAATCTTATCGCCCTGGCGAGGCTGCTTCCGTCACTGGACTGGGCGGTTACCCAAGGGGTCATTTCGCAAAAAAGTCTTGAAAACCATTCACAGAGCGACATCGATCTGGCGCTATCTGCACTGGAAAACCAAAAAAACGAATTGAATGAGGCCCTCATTCAACTCGATAAAAAACCACCCGAACGACTGGCGATCGCCAAAACAAAAATGCAGTCAATCTTTGGAGAGGATGCCTTCATCTCGGATGGTCGAAAACTGGCTAGAAAGGGCATTACCGGACCGGCCGGTTTTCGTGACACGCCGCCGCTTAAAGGCAAGGAGTACGACTATTACTCGTTTGTCGACGTCTATGCATCCGGCAAGTTCGACGATCAGAAAAGTTGGCTGGCGACACAAAGCGACGGCACCACCATCAGCACGCAATGGATACGGATAGACGAAAGCCGAAGGATCGTCACCGGAGAAAGGCCATGGCGCAAACCAGGCTCCCGGTGGGTTATCTCACCGGAGACCAGGTTGCCCGACGTCAAAGCTCTGTTCGACAATGACTTCAAGCACTATCTGCAATTGACCACAACGGCCTATGAAACACTGATCAGAAGTCAATTGGCCTCACTCCCGTTTGCCGATCGCCAGGCCATCGCCTTAGGCGAACTCAGGGTATACAGCTTGAGAAAGGAAACGCGTGGTATCGAGGCCCAAAATGAAACGCCGGAAATGATCCTACCGCTACGAGCCCGCAACGGCTTGATACTGCAGGCGATCCATCCGCGCGAAACCCAGGGTCACGAACAGGGTATTGAAACCAGGTATTACGAATTGCTGCCCAGAGCAGGCGTCATACGTCGTATCGAAAACCTTGGCCCGGAACATTTGGGTGGTGCCGTCCAGACGGAAAAGTGGCGTCAACTGAAATCGACCGTTTCCGTCAGCGTATTGCGCCATAAGACGTTGCCCTTTGATTGGGACGCTCATTCGACAGGCAGCAAACCGAAAGAAGACGCGAGTTGCCAGGCTATCATCGAACAGTTAGGGGGCACTTTCGCCACCGAGACAGAGACAGTGGAAAGTTCGGACATTATCCCGTTGACGCTGTCATCAAGTCGTTGCGTGGCGATCAGTCATTTCATTGCAACTCAGCTGCTGTTCACGGACCCGATAAAACTTCGCATTGCCGCCTACGGACAAACGCGTTTCGAACTCGAAGAGGCGCGGGGTGAAAAAGCCCTCGAAATCGGGAAAATGTTCATGCCTTTCTGGAACAGTATCGAAGACTTGGCCTCCGGCGACAAAACACGCCTGATCAACGGGACGTTCGGCCTGTTTGCCGACCTGCTTTCCTTTGCACAACCCATCGGCAAGTTTGCCTCGGGCTCGGCAATACTGATCAGTAATGCAGGCCGACTGACCTTTCGCGCCAGACTTCCCGCATTTGTGTCGCTGACGAAAAAACTGTTGATTTCGAGCCTGCAAACGCTGAATCCGGTTGATGGTATTGGATCGCTGCTCCGGGCATTGGGAGCCAGAGGGGTAAAACTTGCCAGATTCAGCGTTCTCAGAATCAAGGAACTGGCGGGCAAGGCCGGCAGTTATGATTTCGTGCACAAGCTGCCGCAGATCAGCGATGCGGGCCGCTGGAAACCGTTGGCAAAGGGTGACCAGTTAGCGACCGTCAAGGGTATTGACGACATCCACATACGCAAATCGGCCATTCCCGACAATGCCGACTACCACTTGATCGATCCATTATCGTCCAGACCCTACGGTCCCCGGCTAACCACCCGCTCAGGTGATATTTCGTTAGGGAGATCGCATTACAATTCCCTGGATAACACCAAAAATCACGTCATTGTCGAAGTTTCTGAAAACAGCCGCATTCGGGAAGTGCTTGAAGTCGATGGCCGAACTACGTTGTTTATCGATGATGTGCCGTATCGGCTGGATGGCGACACGCTGCGTCGCGCCGACCTGATCGACGATCAGGCGATGCTCAGATCCTTGCCTTGTCGGGTACGGCGTGCCCCAGGTGCCGATGTATGCGAAACGAGCTATGTCACTCGCGCCCCCGCCCCTACTCCTGATATCAACAGCTTCGATGAAACCAAAGGTTGGGCCCCCTGGTTCGGAGATAGTATCTATACGAATGGCGCGAAGGGAACACCGATGAAAAGGGCATCGATTGCTACACACGAGACTCTCGGTGCAACCATCGAGTTTTGCCAAGGTATTTTTGGACGTGTGAAGGTCAGTGTTCCCGATCGGGGTGTAATGGATACCCTTAGAGCCGGCGCCATTATTGTCGAAGCGGCAGATGGCACGAAGCGGTATGTGTTTACACGCCTAAATGCCAGCGACTTTTTCGTTGCCGAACTCGCAAAAGGACGAAGCTTGGGTAATCCGCTGACATTCAAACAAGCATCAACGCTGTCCGAAGCGCTGAAGGAGCAATTGATGGTGGTCTACACCGGCTCGCTGAATGCCAACAACATGGCAAGAATCCATGGCATCGAGGCCGTCGAGCGCGCCATGAAAACCATGGATGAAATTGCCATTCCAATTAGCGTCCACGAGCCCAATACGCTCAAGCGACTCGAGCTGCTCAAGGTTGATACCAGTCCCGGGGAGGCAATTCTTTTCGATCATAAAACCAGAATGATCATCAGAAGTTCCGAGGATGGTGCCGCCACGTGGTCACCGTCCAAGAAAGCACCGGACAGCGTGCGTGAAACGACAGCGGAGGTTTTCAATAATCTGTTTCAGAAAAAAGTCATCGCCATCCAATCGAGTCGGGGCGAGCCCCTGGCTCTAAACATCGACAAGATGATGCAGCAACTGCAAGTCATCATCGGCCAAAAACTCCAGCGACCAGTGCATGCCCCAAGGAATATTGCGTTCGCCGAAATCAAGACCAAAGCTGGGGTGCGTGAAATCTATGTCAGCGTTTCCGGCAGCAAAGGTGACACCGGTTTCCTGCCAATGTTTCAAAATCCAGCTAACAGAAAGGAGGTAACCGTCGACGGTACCCGTTACTTCAATATAGATAAAGGAACCCGATTCCCGGAGACCGCCCTAAGCATAACCCCAGCGGGCAAGCTACAGGCGATCCCCCATACCATCGACAATATTGAAACATACACGCCTATGCTCACCTCTCGCCCAACCTCGCTGGACACTGAGAGCAAGCTCATTAGCGTCATACGCAAGAAATATCCAGATCCAAAAGACCTGGACTCCATCACGATCGCCACCACCTTAGCGCCCTGCGACTCCTGCGCGGTCGTCATGAAACAATTCGGCTATGACGGCAGCCCCAATGCACTCGACGTGATCTGGAAGTAAACGCTAGCGCAATCAATGCTGCTGCAAATGCCCATACAGCTTGGCGTATAACCCACCCTCGGCGATCAATTGCTGATGGTCGCCATCCTCGGCAATTTGCCCGCCGTCGAACACCAGCACACGATCGGCTTGTTTTACCGCCGAAAGACGGTGGGCAATGATCAGTGTGGTGCGGTTGCTCAGGAACCGCGCCAGTGCCTGGTGCAGGTTGTACTCGGTGGCGGCATCGAGCGCCGAGGTGGCTTCGTCGAGGATCACCACCTTGGGCTCGGCCAGCACCATCCGGGCGATGGCCAGGCGTTGGCGCTGCCCGCCGGACAAACGCACGCCGGAGCGCCCGACGATGCTGTCCAGGCCATTGGGCAAATCCCGGACCGTAGCGTGCAACTGGGCGATTTCCAGTGCCTGCCAGCAGGCCTCGTCACTGCGTTCGCGGCCCATGGTCAGGTTGGCGCGGATGGTGTCGTTGAACAGCGCCGGATGTTGCAGGACTACGGCGACATTTTCCCGCACGGTTTCCAGGCCGATCTCTTGCTGGGTTGAACCACCAAAGCGAATGGTGCCCGCCAGCGGCGTATACAAGCCCAGCAGTAGTTGCACCAGCGTGCTCTTGCCGCCGCCACTGGCACCGACGATTGCGACCTTTTCGCCGGGGGCGATGGACAGGTTCATCTGGTTCAAGACCAGTTCATCACCGTAACCGAAACTCAACCCCTGTACTTCCAGCCCGACCGTCTCGCGACCGACGAAAGGGTCGACGCCGCCCGGGTACTCGGGCTCATCGTCACGGGACAGCAGTTCGTTGATCCGCGACAGCGCACCATCGGCTGCGTAGTAGGCATATTGCAGGTTCAGCAGTTGTTCCACCGGACCGATCATGAACCACAGGTAGCTGAACACCGCGAGCATCTGGCCGATTGAAAGGTCGGAAAACAGTACGGTGAGCATCGCCGCGGCACGGAAAATATCGATGCCGAACTGGAACAGCAAGCCGCTGGCGCGGTTCGACGCATCGGTTTTCCATTGCGAGTTCACCGCATAGTCGCGCACGTCCCGGGCGCGCTGCCCCAAGCGACCGAGGAAAAACCCCTGGCGGTTACCGGCGCGTACTTCCTGGATCGCATCCAGGGTTTCGGTCAAGGCCTGGGTGAAGCGCGAGGTGCTGTCGTTCTCGAGCTTCTTCAGGTGTTTGACCCGTTTGCCCAACTGCACCGTGGCATAGATCACCAGCGGGTTGAACAGCAGGATCAGCAGCGCGAGTTTCCAGTGCATCCACATCAGGATGGAGGCAGTGCCCACCAGCGTCAGCATGGCCACGAGGAAACGGCTGAGGGTTTCGCCAACGAATTTGTCCAGGGTGTCCAGGTCGGTGACCAGATGCGTGGTCACCGTGCCGCTGCCCAGGCTTTCGTATTCGCCCAGCGAGATGCGCTTGAGTCGTTCGATCAGGCGTATGCGAATGCGATAGACGATGTCCTTGGCCAGTCCGGCGAACAATTTCGCCTGCACCACGTTGAACATCAACGCCGCGCAGCGCAGGGTCAGGGTCACCAGCAGCATCAGTCCGATGTAGCCCGCGGCTTTCTGCCAGCCTTCGGGCAGCGCGTGGTTCATGATCTTCAGCGCCGCATCACCGTGCCCCAGCAACACCTCGTCCACCAGCAATGGCAGGAGCAAGGGAATCGGCACGCTGCACAAGGTCGCCAGCACGGCCACGCCGTTGGCGATCCACAGGGATTTCTTGTGATGCAGGGCCAGTCGGCGGATTTCCGCCCAGCTCAGACGGTCGACACGTTTAGCGGATGCGACATCATCGGGCAGGTCATGCACAGGCAGCACGCTCCAGCCAGCGGCCGAGCAGCGGGGACAACTCGCTCAACGGCTGATAGCCATTGGTCAACAACGCCAACTGCCCATTTCGCTCAGCCAGCAACGTAGGAAAACCGGCGATGCCCAGGTCCTGGACCCAAGTGAAATCGGCAGATGTCGCGGCGTGCGTATCGGCACGGTCAAACGCGGCGGCGAATTCGATGCGCGGCAGACCGGCCTGTTCGGCCAGTTCCACCAGGACGCTGGCGCGGGTGACGTCGCGTCCTTCGGCATAAAATGCGTGCTGAATCAGCCCGAGCAGTTTCCAGGCACAATCCGGCGCCAGCGTGCGCGCCGTCACCAGTGCCCGGCAGGCAGGTTCGGTATCGTAGACAAAGCCATCGGGTAACGCGCCTTCAAGCTTGAAGGGCTGGCCGGTGGCCTCGGTGACCGCCTGCCAGTGTTCGAGGATATAGCGCCGGGTACTCGGCTCCAGTGCGGCACCGTTACCGGTGCGCAAACCACCCACGATCAGATGCACCTCCACGCCTGCGGCTTGCGCCTGCTCGACCAGTGCGTTGGCCACCGGGGCAAACCCCCAGCACCAGGAACACATCGGGTCCATCACATAAAGCAGGCGCGCAGACATGGTTCAGGCCTCGGAAGATGCTTGCTTGTAGTTGTAGCCGATCGGGTGAGGCTGGTTTCGAGCCTTGGCCAGCTCGATCTGCTTCTGCCGGTCGATCGCACTGCGACGGGTCTTCTCACTCAGCTTATCCCAGCAATGCGGGCAACTGATGCCGGCCACGTAATGCTCGGACGCGCGGTCTTCCACGCTGACCGGCGTGCGGCAGGCATGACATTGATCGTAGTCGCCTTCGCTCAGGTCGTGACGAACGGTCACGCGGTTGTCGAACACGAAGCAGTCGCCCTGCCACCTGGTTTCTTCCTGCGGCACCTCTTCGAGGTACTTCAGGATGCCGCCCTTGAGGTGAAAGACCTCACCGTAGCCCTCGCTGAGCATGTAGCTCGAGGCCTTCTCGCAGCGGATGCCACCGGTGCAGAACATCGCGACCTTCTTGTGCACGGCCGGGTCGAAGTTGGCTTTGATGTAATCGGGAAATTCGCGAAAACTGGTGGTTTTCGGATCGATGGCGCCTTCGAAGGTACCGATCGAGACCTCGTAATCGTTACGGGTGTCGATCAGCAGTACTTCCGGGTCGCTGATCAGCGCGTTCCAGTCCTGCGGATCGACGTAGGTGCCGACCTTTTTGTTCGGGTCCACGCCTTCCACGCCGAGGGTGACGATTTCTTTCTTGAGCTTGACTTTGGTGCGGTAGAACGGCTGGTCGTCGCAGTACGACTCTTTATGGTCGATGTCGTCCATGCGCGGGTCGTTCTTGAGCCAGGCCATCAGCCCGTCGATGCCTTCGCGGCTGCCGGACACGGTGCCGTTGATACCCTCTTCGGCAATCAGCAGCGTGCCTTTGATGCCGTTGTCGACCATCGCTTGCAGCAGGGGCTCGCGCAGGGCGACGTAATCTTCCAGGGTGACGAACTTATACAGTGCCGCCACGACAATCTGTTGTGTCATGGGTAAATCTCCAGGTGGCTACCCTCGTAAGGGGTGAACCGGATGCGAAAAAAAACGCGCCGGGTTAGCGGCGCGTTGGGCATTCTAACAAAAAAGATCGCAGCCTGCGGCAGCTCCTACATGGGAATGCGTATTCCTGTAGGAGCTGCCGCAGGCTGCGATCTTTTGAGCTTAATGCTCGCTACCGCCAGCGCAGGTCGGCGAGGCCGGGGCCGCGTCGATCCGGGCCCATTCCTCCGGCGTGTAGGTATGCAGCGCCAACGCATGGAACTCGCCCATCAGCTCGCCGAGCGTGCCGTAGACCTTCTGGTGGCGCTTGACCCGGTTCAGGCCTTCGAACTGCGCGCTGACCACCACAGCCTTGAAATGGGTCTGCAACCCACGGCTGTGCATATGGCTCTCATCCAGCACGTGCAGATGCTCGGGCTGAAGCAGGGCCAGTGTCGATTCGATGCGTTGTTGCATGGTCATACCGAACTCCGCTTAAGGCTTTTTCTTGGCTGGCGCAGCCGCGTCTTTCGGCGTCAGCTCGGCGGTCATGTCAGCCAACAGCTTGTTGACCACCGGCACTGCGCTTTCCAGCTTGGCCTGGGTCATCTGGGCCGATTGCTGGGTCAGCTGAGGCATTTTTTCCAGGACTTTCTTGCCCAGTGGCGACTGGTAGAACGCAACCAGGTCCTTGAGCTCGGATTCGGTGAAGTTGGTGGTGTAGAGCTTGACCATGTCCGGTTTCAGCTTGTTCCAGCCAATGGCCTGGTCCAGAGCGGCGTTGGCCTTGGCCTGGTAGGTTTCCAGCACGGCTTTTTTCGACTCAGGAGCTTTGGTCTGTTCGAAACGCTGGGCAAACATCTGCTGTACTTGCATGTACACCGGGGTGCCCAGTTTGTCAGCGTGCGCCATGGTCAGGAAAGCCTCGGCACTGGCGTTATGGCTGGCGGTGTCGGCAAGAACCTGGCCGCTGGCGCAGACCAAAGCAACGGCGGTACAGATGGCACGAAGACGAGTCATCGAGTTTCCTTTTCTAGCTGGCGAGGTAAGACCCCAAGGGCGTCCATTCTGCGCCTAAAAAAGTCTGTCGCTCAACCCCAAGCCTTGTCGTACCTGATTTAGAGGGGTTGAATGGTCAAATTCAGACTGATGGAACCACGGCCGTCGATCACGGCCTAAACTGCGCAATCGGACCTACAGGAGTGAGCAAGATGAGCCGTATCGAAACCGACAGCCTCGGCGAGGTTGAAGTCCCGGATGAAGCCTACTGGGGCGCTCAGACACAACGCTCGCTGATCAACTTCGCCATTGGCAACGAACGCATGCCGCTGGCGGTGTTGCATGCCCTGGCGCTGATCAAGAAAGCCGCGGCACGGGTCAATGATCGCAACGGCGACGTGCCCGCCGACATCGCCCGCCTGATCGAGCAGGCAGCCGACGAAGTGCTCGGCGGCGACCACGACGACCAGTTTCCGCTGGTGGTCTGGCAAACCGGCAGCGGCACCCAGAGCAACATGAATGTCAACGAAGTGATCGCCGGTCGCGCCAACGAGCTGGCCGGCAACCCCCGTGGCGGCAAGTCCCCGGTGCACCCCAATGATCACGTCAATCGCTCCCAGAGTTCCAACGACTGCTTCCCTACCGCCATGCACATCGCCGCCGTCCAGGCGGTGCAACAGCACTTGCTGCCGGCGATCAGCGAACTGTCCGGCGGGCTGGCCGAGTTGGCCGCCCGCCATATGAAACTGGTCAAGACCGGCCGCACCCACATGATGGATGCGACTCCGATCAGCTTCGGTCAGGAAATCTCGGCGTTCATCGCGCAACTCGATTACGCCGAACGGGCGATCCGCAGCGCACTGCCCGCGGTCTGCGAGCTGGCCCAGGGCGGAACGGCCGTCGGCACCGGGCTCAATTCACCCCACGGCTTCGGTGAGGCCATCGCTGCAGAATTGGCCGCCCTCTCCGGTTTGCCATTTATCACCGCACCGAACAAGTTCGCCGCACTGGCCGGCCATGAGCCGCTGACCACGCTGTCCGGCGCGCTGAAAACCCTCGCCGTGACCCTGATGAAGATCGCCAACGATCTGCGCCTGCTGGGTTCCGGTCCGCGCGCCGGCTTCGCCGAAGTCAAGCTGCCGGCCAATGAACCGGGCAGCTCGATCATGCCAGGCAAGGTCAACCCGACCCAGTGCGAAGCCTTGTCGATGCTGGCCTGCCAGGTGTTGGGCAACGACGTCGCCATCGGCTTTGCCGCCAGTCAGGGCCACTTGCAGCTGAACGTGTTCAAACCGGTGATCATCCACAACCTGCTGCAATCGATCCGTTTGCTGGGTGATGGCTGCAGCAACTTCCAGCAGCACTGCGTGGCCGGTCTGGAGCCGGATGCGGAAAAAATGGCTGAACACCTGGAACGAGGCCTGATGCTGGTGACGGCGCTCAACCCGCACATTGGCTATGACAAATCGGCGAAGATCGCCAAGAAGGCCTACAGCGAAGGCCTGACCTTGCGCGAGGCGGCGTTGCAACTGGGGTATCTGACCGATGAAGAGTTCGATGCGTGGGTAAGGCCGGAGAATATGCTGGAGGCTGGGGCCAAGGGCTGAGTTTTGCAGTGAAGCGAAAAGATCGCAGCCTGCGGCAGCTCCTACGGGAATACGCGTTTACATGTAGGAGCTGCCGCAGGCTGCGATCTTTTGATCTTCAGGCCATCCGCACCTTCCGCGCCTTCCGCGCCTTCAGCCCGGCAATCAACGAAGGCCCCAACGCCACCAGCGCCGACCCCAGCACCACCAGCACCGCACCGCCATAACCCAGACCATTGATCGTCTCGGCATACACATAGTCAGGCCATAGCCATGCAGCCATGGCAACCGCCACAAAGGTCACCAGCGGTGTGATGGCCAGCGTTGCGCTGACCCGAGAGGCTTCCCAATGGGCCAGGGCCTCGGCAAACGCGCCATAGGCAATCAGGGTGTTGAGGCAGCACGCCAGCAGCAACCAACCCTGCAACGGGTTCAATTGCAACGCTTCGAGCGGATGCACCCACGGCGTCAACAGCAGCGCGCAAAACAGGTAGATCACCATCATCACCTGCAGCGAATTCCACACCGTCAGCAATTGCTTCTGCCCCAGGGCATAGAAGGTCCAGACCGTGGACGCCAACAGCACCAGCAGCACGCCAGCGGTGTAGTCGGTCAGCGACGTGAGCAATTCACTCAAGCGCTGGTTGAAAAACAGCGCAAAACCGATCAGCAGCACCAACAGCCCGATCCCCTGCCCCAGGCTGAACCGCTCCTTGAACACAAACACGCTGGCGATCAGCAGCATGATCGGCCCCATCTGCACCACGAGTTGCGCCGTGCCGGGGCTGAGCAGGTTCAGGCCCATCAAATACAGCACATAGTTACCGACCAGGCCGAGCACCGCCATCAGTACCAGCCAGCCACCGCGAGGACCGAGCACTTTGCGGCTAGGCAGACGCCTGGTGGCCGCCAGGTAAATGAACAGGCAGCCGCCGGACACCATCAAGCGAAACCAGGTGACTGTCACCGGATCCATCACCAGCAGCACCTGCTTGAGCTTGATCGGCAGGATTCCCCACAACAACGCGGTCAACAAGGCCAGGAACAGACCGTAACCCCAGCGACCCGATGAAATGTGCATGTGAACCCCAACGCCAACTGACAGGAGCCGTCATTCTAGGCCTGGAGCGGTGGCGTACACAGGCACAGTTTCGGTCTGGCCGCGAATGAAACTGTGCGGGTCGTAATCTTCAGGTGATGTTTTTTGACCGTGGCGCACCCATCGCGAGCAAGCTCGCTCCCACAGTGTCTAGCGGCGATCATTAATCTTGTGTACGCCACAAAACCTGTGGGAGCGAGCTTGCTCGCGATGGCTATCTAACTGACAACAAGGTACATCAAGGCTTAACGCACCGCCTCAAACAGTCCCGTAGCCCCCATCCCGCCACCCACGCACATGGTGACGACACCGTAACGCAGATTGCGTCGCTGCAATTCACGAACCAGATGCCCGACCTGGCGCGAGCCGGTCATGCCGAACGGGTGACCGATGGAGATCGAGCCGCCGTTGACGTTGTACCGGGCGTTGTCGATTTCCAGGCGGTTGCGGCTGTACAGGCACTGCGAGGCGAACGCTTCGTTGAGTTCCCACAGGTCGATGTCGTCAATCCGCAAGCCTTTGGCCTTGAGCAGTTTCGGTACCGAAAACACCGGGCCGATGCCCATCTCGTCCGGCGCGCAACCGGCCACGGTAAAACCGCGAAAGAACGCTTTCGGCTTGAGCCCCAGTTCCAGCGCTTTTTCCAGGCTCATCACCAGGGTCATGGACGCGCCATCAGACAGTTGCGAAGAGTTGCCGGCCGTGACCGAGCCATCTTCGGCGAACACCGGCTTCAACCCGGCCAGACTTTCCAGGGTGGTGTCCGGGCGGTTGCAGTCATCGCGGTCGACGATGCCGTCGAGAATCTGCACCTGACCGGTGTTTTTGTCTTCGACGCGGTACTTCACCGCCATCGGCGCGATTTCATCGCAGAACAGCCCGGCGGCCTGAGCCTGAGCAGTACGCTGCTGGCTTTGCAACGCGTACAGGTCCTGCTCTTCACGGCTGACGCCGTACCGACGCGCGACTATTTCAGCAGTCTGCCCCATCGGGAAGTAGATGCCCGGCACCTGTTCCTTGAGCAGCGGGTTGATCAGGTTGTCGGTATTGACGCTCTTCATGGTCAGGCTGATGGACTCGACACCGCCGGCGACGATGATGTCGCTGCAACCCGAAGCGATCTGGTTGGCGGCAATGGCGATCGCCTGCAAACCCGAGGAACAGAAGCGGTTGAGGGTCATGCCGGCCGTGCCGATGCCCAGGCGCGACAGCACCGCGACATTGCGACCGATATTGAAACCCTGGGCGCCTTCGTTGGAACCGGCGCCAACGATGCAGTCCTCGACGCTCGCCGGATCGATACCGGAGCGTAGCAACAGTGCATCGACACAGTGTGCCGCCATGTCGTCCGGGCGGGTCATGTTGAATTTGCCGCGAAAGGATTTGGCCAGGCCGGTCCGCACGCTGTCGACGATCACCACTTCACGCATGACATACCTCATTGTTGTTATCGGTTGAGAGTGGACCGAGCATAAGTCCAGCGCTTCACCGACCGCGACAATCATTCACCTCGCGTATGCGCAACCATCGCTTCAATCCTTGTCCTTACGCTTCTTGTTCTCATGCCGGTCGGATTTTTCGAAAGCCTCCTCCAGTGCGCGATTGATGGTGCGCAAGACTTTGACCCGTGCCCAACGCTTGTCGTTGGCTTCCACCAGGGTCCATGGCGCAATCTCGGTGCTGGTACGGTCGACCATGTCGCCAACCGCCGCGCGATAGTCATCCCACTTTTCACGGTTGCGCCAGTCATCGTCAGTGATCTTGAAGCGCTTGAAGGGAATCTTTTCGCGCTCCTCGAAGCGCTCCAGTTGCGTCTGTTTGTCGATGGACAGCCAGAACTTGACCACGATCACCCCGGCATCGGTCAGTTGTTCCTCGAAATCGTTGATCTCGCTGTAGGCACGCAGCCAGTCTGCCGGGCTGCAAAACCCTTCGATACGCTCCACTAACACCCGGCCATACCAGGAGCGGTCGAACACGGTGAACTTGCCCCGGGCCGGCAGGTGCCGCCAGAAGCGCCACAGATACGGTTGCGCCCGTTCTTCTTCGGTGGGCGCGGCAATCGGCACGATGCTGTACTGGCGCGGATCAAGCGCTGCCGCTACCCGGCGGATCGCCCCGCCCTTGCCAGCCGCGTCGTTGCCTTCGAACACCGCCACCAGCGCGTGGCGGCGCATGCGTTTGTCGCGCATCAACCCGGAAAACCGCGCCTGCTCGGTAATCAGCTGTTCTTCGTAATCTTCCTTGTCCAGGTGCAGGGTCAGGTCCAGGCTGTCGATCAGGTTCACTTGATCGACACTGGGGAACACTGGCGCGGCGCTGACCTTTTCCGGATGGATCGTCGGTCGCTGCAATGCGCCCTGCAGGCCCGCCAGCAGAATCCGCCCCACGGCCAAGCTCCGATAATGGGCATCCACCCCGGCGATCACATGCCACGGTGCATAGTCGCGGCTGGTGCGGCGCAGCACCCGTTCGCCATACTTCACGAACCTGTCGTAGGTTTGCGACTGCTGCCAGTCCAGCGGGCTGATGCGCCAGCTGTGCAGCGGGTCGTCGGCCAGCGCCTTGAGGCGTGCCTTCATTTGCTTCTTGGAGAGGTGAAACCAGAACTTGAAGATCAGCGCACCTTCATCGCACAGCATCTTTTCCAGGCGCTCGGCGCCGTTGATCGCCTGGTCCAGTCGCGGATCCTTGAACACGCCATGGACCCGTCCCTGCAGCATCTGGCTGTACCAGTTGCCGAAGAAAATCCCCATGCGCCCCTTGGCCGGGAGCATCCGCCAGTACCGCCAGGCCGGCGGCCGCGCCAGTTCTTCATCGGTTTGCTGGTCGAAGGTGCGGACCTCGATCAAGCGCGGGTCCATCCACTCGTTGAGCACCTTGATCGTCTCACCCTTACCGGCACCTTCGATGCCATTGATCAAAATGATCACCGGAAAGCGGCGTTGCTGCTGCAATTCGAATTGCGCTTCGAGCAACGCTTCGCGCAGGGCCGGGACTTCGGCGTCGTAGGTTGCTTTGTCAATGGCGTGATCGATTTCAGCAGATTCAAACATGAGCGGCTCCCTTCCAGATGTGAGCAAGACTAGCGGATTGAACTGAAGGCCAGCAGAGATTCTCCCGGTCTCGGCCAATACATGCCTTGCCACGGATCAAGCACCACGCCGTCGATCGGCTAGAATGGCGGCCTTGCCGTTGCCGAGCCTGCCATGAAACCTGAATTGCCCCACGCCCAGCTCGACTGGGACGACCAAGGTCGCCCGTATTCGCGAGTGTTCGACGATGTGTATTTCTCCGATCAGTCGGGGCTGGACGAAACCCGCTATGTCTTTATCGAACAGAACTGTTTGGCGGAGCGCTTTGCGGCCTTGCCCGAGGGCGGACGGCTAGTCATCGGGGAAACAGGGTTCGGCACCGGGCTGAATTTCCTGTGCGCCTGGCAGGTGTTCGAACAACACGCGGCGGCCGGAGCGCGGCTGCATTTTGTCAGCGTCGAAAAGTACCCGTTGAGCCCGGCCGATTTGCAACGAGCCCTGGCGCTGTGGCCGGAACTCAAGGTGTTTGCCGATCAATTGCTGTCGCAGTACGTGGCGATCCATCAGGGTTTTCAGCGCCTGACGCTGGACCACGGCCGCGTGACCCTGACGCTGCTGATCGGCGATGCACTGGAGCAACTGCCGCAACTCGATGCCCGAATCGACGCCTGGTTCCTCGACGGTTTCGCTCCGGCGAAAAACCCTGACATGTGGACCGCCGAACTGTTTGCCGAACTGGCACGCCTGGCCGCTCCCGGTGCATCCATCAGCACCTTCACCAGCACCGGTTGGGTGCGGCGCCTGCTCAACGCCGCCGGCTTCAAGATGAAACGCACACCTGGCATCGGCCATAAATGGGAAATCCTGCGCGGTGAGTTCCTCGGCTGGCCCCAGGAAGCGCCGGCCCCGGCCCTGGATAAACCCTGGTTTGCCCGCCCGGCCCCGCTGACCGGCGAGCGCCAGGCACTGGTAATCGGTGCCGGCCTGGCCGGTTGTGCCAGCGCCGCCAGCCTCGCCGCGCGTGGTTGGCAAGTGACAGTGCTGGAGCGCCACGACGACATCGCCCGGGAAGCCTCGGGCAACCCGCAGGGCGTGCTCTACCTGAAGTTATCCGCCCACGGCACGGCGTTGTCACAAATGATCGTCAGCGGTTTCGGCTACACCCGACGCCTGCTCGAACACTTGCAACGGGGTCGCGACTGGGACGATTGCGGCGTGTTGCAACTGGCCTTCAATGCCAAGGAAGCCGAACGCCAGGCGCAATTGGCCGCGGCGTTTCCAGCGGACTTGCTGCACCTGCTGGATCAACCCGAGGCGCAGGCCGTGGCCGGTATCGGGCTGGCACAGGGGGGGCTGTTCTATCCCGAAGGCGGCTGGGTTCACCCACCGGCGCTGTGCCAGTGGCAGGCTGCGCATCCACAGATTCAATTGCTCACCCATCACGATGCGCTGGAACTGCGCAAGGTTGAAGGCCGTTGGCAAGCCTGGGACGGCGAGCGATTGCTTGCCGACGCCCCCGTGGTGGTGCTCGCTGGCGCAGCCGAAATCCAGCGTTTCCCCGAGAGCGCCGAGTTGCCGCTCAAACGCATTCGCGGACAAATCACCCGCCTGGCGCAAACCCCGCAAAGCCAGGCCCTGAGCACCGTGGTGTGTGCAGAAGGCTATGTCGCCCCTGCCCGTTTGGGCGAACACACCCTGGGGGCCAGTTTCGATTTCAAGAGCGATGACCTGACGCCGACCACGGCCGAACACCTGGGCAACATGGCCATGCTCGAAGAGATTTCCCACGATCTGGTCGAGCGTCTACAGGCCGATAATCTTGCGCCTGAAAGCCTCCAGGGGCGTGCCGCTTTTCGCTGCACCAGCCCCGACTACTTGCCAATCGTCGGCCCGTTAGCCGACACCCAGGCGTTCACTCAGGCTTATGCAGCGCTGGGCAAGGATGCCCGGCAGGTGCCGGACGCCGAATGCCCATGGCTTGACGGTTTGTACATCAACAGCGGTCACGGCTCGCGCGGCCTGATCACCGCGCCGCTGTCCGGAGAACTGCTGGCAGCCTGGCTGGACAACGAACCCCTGCCGTTGCCCAGAAGCGTGGCCGAAGCCTGCCATCCCAATCGGTTTGCCCTGCGGCGCCTGATCCGGGGCAAGTAATCGATACAGCAGCCGAAGTCGCCCTCACGGGGCGATTCGGCCGTGGTCTGGCGCGCATATAACTCATCGATCTAAAACTCCCCTTACCGAGGAGGGTCACTTTCTGAGTACCCGCCGTTCTGGCGCGGTATCGATCGACCCTCCCCAACGGAAAAACCGGTAAGGAATTTATGTGCGGATTAGCTGGCGAGTTACGTTTTGATCATCAACCTGCAGACCTTGCAGCCATTGAACGAATCACCCATCACCTGGCCCCCCGCGGCCCCGACGCCTGGGGCTTTCATAGCCAGGGGCCGGTTGCCCTGGGCCATCGGCGCCTGAAAATCATGGACCTGTCGGACGGCTCGGCGCAGCCGATGATCGACCCGCAATTGGGCTTGTCCCTGGCCTTCAACGGGGCGATCTACAACTTTCCGCAATTGCGCGCCGAGCTTGAAAGCCTGGGATACACCTTCTATTCCGGTGGCGACACCGAAGTGTTGCTCAAGGGCTATCACGCCTGGGGCGAAGCGCTGCTGCCAAAACTCAACGGCATGTTTGCCTTCGCCGTTTGGGAGCGCGATGCCCAACGCCTGTTCATCGCCCGCGACCGACTCGGCGTGAAACCGCTGTACCTGTCGCGCACCGACCAGCGCCTGCGCTTCGCCTCGGCGCTGCCGGCATTGCTCAAGGGCGGCGACATCAACCCGATCCTCGATCCTGTAGCGCTCAATCACTATCTGAATTTCCACTCCGTGGTCCCGGCACCGCGCACCTTGCTGGCGGGCATTGAAAAACTGCCGCCGGCCACCTGGATGCGCATCGAAGCCGATGGCCGCACCGAACAGAAAACCTGGTGGACCCTGCCCTACGGCCCTCACGCCGATGAGACGGATCTGACCCTCGAAGACTGGCGCGACCGTGTGCTCGTCAGCACTCGCGAAGCTGTTGCCATCCGCCAACGTGCAGCGGTGGATGTCGGCGTGCTCTTGTCCGGCGGCGTCGATTCAAGCCTGCTGGTGGGCCTGTTGCGGGAAGTCGGCGTGGACAATCTGTCGACCTTTTCCATCGGGTTTCAGGATGCGGGCGGCGAGCGCGGTGACGAGTTCCAGTATTCCGACCTGATCGCCCGGCACTACGGCACGCAGCATCACCAATTGCGCATCGAAGAAAAAGAGATCATCGAACAACTGCCCGCCGCATTCCGCGCCATGAGCGAACCGATGGTCAGCCATGACTGCATTGCCTTCTACCTGTTGTCACGGGAGGTGGCCAAACACTGCAAAGTCGTCCAGAGCGGCCAGGGCGCCGATGAACTGTTCGCCGGTTACCACTGGTATCCGCAAGTGGACGGCGCGAGTGATCCGTATGCCGCGTACCGCGAAGCGTTTTTCGACCGCAGCTACGACGACTACGCCGCCACCGTGCAACCAAAATGGATGAGCGCGAATGACGCCGCCGGTGACTTCGTCAAAGCCCATTTCGCCCAGCCCGGTGCCGATGCGGCGGTGGACAAGGCCTTGCGTCTGGACAGCACGGTGATGCTGGTGGACGACCCGGTCAAACGCGTCGACAACATGACCATGGCCTGGGGTCTGGAGGCGCGCACGCCGTTTCTCGACTACCGCCTGGTGGAGCTGTCGGCACGGATTCCGGGGCGCTTCAAACTGCCGGACGGCGGCAAGCACGTCTTGAAAGAAGCCGCGCGACAAGTGATTCCCAGTGAAGTGATCGACCGCAAGAAAGGTTACTTCCCGGTGCCGGGCCTCAAGCATTTGCAAGGCGATACGCTGGAATGGGTGCGCGAGCTACTGCTCGATCCCAGCCAGGATCGCGGCCTGTTCAACCCCGCGATGCTCGACCGTCTGCTGACCGATCCACAGGGTCAATTGACTCCGTTGCGCGGCTCGAAGCTGTGGCAACTGGCGGCCCTCAACCTGTGGCTCAGCGAACAAGGAATCTGACCAATGAAACCTCACGCCACGGCTTTCAGCCAACGCCTGTTGCGCGGCCAGTCGCCTTCCTACGAACGCTTGCAGGCACGCCTGGCCGAAGATGGCAGTGAACTCGGTGGGGCGCCGATTGCTGTGCATTGCGGCTGGGGCCGTTTGTTGATCGGCCACACCTTTGCCGATGCGGCGAGCCTCGCTGGGGAGTTGCTCAACGAGCAGCCCGGTGAACGGGACATTGCGCTGTACGTCGCCGCGCCCCAGCAAGTGCTGGGGCTGGAGCCGACGCAGCTGTTTCTCGACCCGTCCGATACCTTGCGCCTGTGGTTCAGTGATTACCGTCAAGCGACCCGGGTGTTTCGCGGTTTCCGCATTCGCCGCGCGCAAAGCGATGCCGACTGGCAGGCGATCAATCAGCTGTATCAGGCCCGCGGCATGCTGCCTATCGACGCCACCCGGCTCACTGCGCGCCACCTGGGTGGCCCGGTGTACTGGCTGGCCGAAGACGAGGACAGCGGCGCGGTGATCGGCAGCGTCATGGGCCTCAATCATGAAAAAGCCTTCAACGATCCGGAACACGGCAGCAGCCTGTGGTGCCTGGCGGTCGACCCGCACTGTGCGCGACCGGGTGTCGGTGAAGTGCTGGTGCGGCATCTGATCGAGCACTTCATGAGTCGCGGGCTCGCCTACCTCGACCTGTCCGTGCTGCACGATAACCGCCAGGCGAAGAGCCTTTACGCCAAGCTCGGTTTTCGCAACTTGTCGACCTTCGCCATCAAGCGCAAGAACGGCATCAATCAGCCGCTGTTTCTCGGGCCAGGCCCCGAAGCCGCTTTCAACCCGTACGCGCGGATCATTGTCGAAGAGGCTCACCGCCGTGGCATTGATGTGCAGGTCGATGACGCCGACGCCGGCATGTTCACCCTCAGCCATGGCGGGCGTCGGGTACGCTGCCGCGAATCCCTGAGCGACCTGACCAGCGCCATCAGCATGAGCCTGTGCCAGGACAAAAGTCTGACCCACAAAATGCTCAAGGCAGCCGGGTTGAACCTGCCGGCGCAGCAATTGGCGGGTAACGCCGATGACAATCTGGCATTCCTCGATGAACACCAGCGCGTGGTGGTCAAGCCACTGGATGGTGAACAGGGGCAAGGGGTGGCGGTGGATTTGCGTACCCTTGAGGAGGTGCAGCAAGCCATAGAAGCCGCTCGCCACTTCGACAGCCGCGTGCTGCTGGAAGGTTTCCACGAAGGCCTCGACCTGCGCATTGTGGTGATCGGTTTTGAAGTGGTCGCCGCCGCCATTCGCCGGCCGGCCGAAGTAGTCGGCGACGGCCAGCACTCCATCGGCGCATTGATCGAAGCCCAGAGCCGTCGGCGACAGGCGGCCACGGGTGGCGAAAGCAAGATCCCGCAGGACGCGGAAACCCGGCGCACCTTGCAGGCCGCCGGATACGACTACAGCAGCATTCTGCCGGCCGGCGAGCATCTTTTCGTACGACGCACGGCGAATCTTCATACCGGCGGCGTGCTTGAAGACGTCACGGCGATCCTGCACCCGACGCTGCTGGACGCCGCCGTGCGGGCCGCGCGGGCGCTGGACATTCCCATGGTCGGCCTCGACTTGATGGTGTCCGCCGCTGACCAGCCGGACTACGTGTTTATCGAAGCCAACGAACGGGCCGGGCTGGCCAACCACGAACCGCAGCCCACGGCGGAGCGGTTTGTGGATTTGCTGTTTCCGCACAGCCAGCCGGCAGTCTCTTAGTGATGTGTTGCCTGGGCGGACCCCTTCGCGAGCAAGCTCGCTCCTACAGGGGAATGCGTTCCAATGTAGGAGCTGGCTTGCCAGCGAAGGGGCCAGCCCAGGCAACAAAAATCCCCTCATCGAAACCATCGATGGCCTCAATACATCAGGAGTTTCCATGACCAGCAAAATCCCCGAACCGGACCTCGGTTACCTGCAAAAAGTCCTGCTGGAAATGCTCGCCATTCCCAGCCCCACCGGGTTCACCGACACCATCGTGCGCTACGTCGCCGAGCGCCTTGAAGAACTCGGTATTCCCTTCGAGCTGACTCGTCGTGGCACCATCCGCGCCACGCTCAAGGGCAAGAAAAGCAGCCCCGACCGCGCCGTTTCCGCTCACCTGGACACCATCGGCGCGGCGGTGCGTGCGGTGAAGGACAACGGCCGCCTGACCCTCGCGCCGGTCGGCTGCTGGTCCAGCCGCTTTGCCGAAGGCAGTCGGGTCAGCCTGTTTACCGACAATGGCGTGATCCGCGGCAGCGTCTTGCCGCTGATGGCGTCCGGGCACGCGTTCAATACCGCCGTGGATGAGATGCCGATCAGTTGGGATCACATCGAATTGCGCCTGGACGCCTACTGCGCCACCCGTGCCGACTGCGAGTCGCTGGGCATCAGCGTCGGCGATTTCGTCGCCTTCGACCCGTTGCCGGAGTTCACCGAAAGCGGCCACATCAGCGCCCGCCACCTCGACGACAAGGCCGGGGTGGCCGCGCTGCTGGCGGCGCTCAAAGCCATCGTCGACAGTGGCGAAGAGTTGATGATCGACTGCCATCCACTGTTCACCATCACCGAGGAAACCGGCAGCGGCGCCGCGGCGGCGTTACCCTGGGACGTCAGTGAGTTCGTCGGCATCGACATCGCACCGGTCGCGCCAGGCCAACACTCCAGCGAGCACGCGGTGTGCATCGCGATGCAGGATTCCGGCGGGCCGTATGACTATCACCTGTCGCGCCACCTCCTGCGCCTGGCCAGCGACAACGAGTTGCCGGCGCGCCGCGACCTGTTCCGCTACTACTTCAGCGACGCACATTCAGCGGTCACCGCCGGCCACGACATTCGCACCGCCCTGCTCGCCTTCGGCTGCGACGCCACCCACGGTTACGAACGCACCCACATCGACAGCCTCGCCGCCCTGAGCCGCCTGCTCGGTGCGTACATCCTCAGCCCGCCCGTGTTTGCCAGCGATGCGCAACCGGCCAAGGGTTCACTGGACCGCTTCAGCCATCAGCTCGAACATGACACACAGATGGAAAGCGATACGCGGGTGCCTTCGGTGGACAGCCTGGTGGGGCAGCGGTCGGAGAACTGATTCAGGATCTTCAATCGCCAGGTATACCGCTATCGTCGGAACGCCGCCCGGAGCAGGCTCGCTCCCACACTCGACCGCATTCCCATGAAAGAACTCGGTCTACTGTGGGAGCGAGCTTGCTCGCGAAGGCGTCAGACCAGACAACACAAGATCCCGTGCTGGCCGTCCTCGCCCAATCGCCGTAGCATCGCGCCATTGATCCAACCGAGGTGCCTATGCTGATCCCCCACGACCAACTTCAAGTCGACACCCTCACCCGCCTGATCGAGGATTTCGTGACCCGCGACGGCACGGACAATGGCGACGACACGCCGCTGGAAACCCGCGTACTGCGCGTGCGCCAGGCCTTGACCAAGGGGCAGGCACTGATTGTCTTCGACCCGGAAAGCGAGCAATGCCAACTGATGCTCAAGCACGACGTGCCCAAGCACCTTTTTGACTGAAGCCTTCAGTGCCCCTTGGTCTTCGTCAGTTTGTTCTGGATGCGTTCGTAGATTTCGCAGCGGTGCACTTTGACGTCCTGGGGCGCTTCGACGCCAAAGCGAATGTTGTTTCCGTTGATCGCGAGTACGCGCACGGAAATGTTGTCACCGATGGAAATGGTTTCGCCCACAATGCGAGTGAGTACGAGCATGAGGAGTGTCCTTCAGGGGTTACTGGCCCTTGAAGATGCCCGGCCCGCGGTACGCCTACAATGCTCCGACAGCAAACCAGACCGGACTGACAGCCATGACGCACCACGCTTACGGAAAGGTCTGACAACCCGGCTGATTGTAGGGCCGATCTGTCAGGACGCGGAGAATCGCGGCCCGAACAGGATGATGCTCGCGCCGATCACACACAACGCTACGCCAAGCCAGTCCGAACCCAGCGGACGAATCCGCTCGACCACGGCCAACCAGCCGATTGAGGCAACGATGTAGATGCCACCGTAAGCGGCGTAGGCGCGGCCGGCATAGGTGGCTTCGATACGGGTCAGCAGCAGGGCGAACAGGGTCAGGCTGAGGAGCGCCGGCACCACCCACCACATGCTTTTACCCTGGCGCAGCCACATCCAGAAGGCGAAGCAACCGGCAATTTCGAACAGCGCAGCGAGGAAAAACCACAGGTAATTGAGCATGCAAGCGTCTCGCGAGGATGGCCGATGGCGGCCACCCTAACCACAGCGTTGCCTGCGAGCAAGATCAGCTTGCCGATTGCCTGGCCTTGGCGCGCATTTTGTCGGCCATGACGGTCATTTCGTTGTAGAGCAGTTGCGGGTTCTTCTGCTTGAGCGCCCAGGCCATGCGGCCCTGTTCGTGGGGCAGGATCATGAACTCGCCGGCGGCGACCTGCCGGTAGATGTAGTCGGCGATGTCAGCGGCGCTGATCGGCGAGCTTTCCAGCAACTTGCCGACCTGGGCTTTCATCGCCGGGGTCGGACCGCGGAAGGAGTCCAGCAGGTTGGTCTGGAAGAACGATGGACACACCACATGCACGCCGACTTCCTGATGCGCCAGTTCGATCAGCAGGCTTTCGGACAACGCCACCACGCCCGCCTTGGCCACGTTGTAGTTGCTCATCGCCGGGCCTTGCATCAACGCGGCCATGGACGCGATGTTGATGATCTTGCCTTTGCTTTTTTCCAGCAGCGGCAGGAAAGCCTTGCAGCCCTTGACCACGCCCATCAGGTTGATCGCGATCTGCCAGTCCCAGTCCTCCAGGGACAACTCACTGAAGAACCCGCCAGACGCCACACCCGCGTTATTGACGATGACATCGATGCCGCCGAATTTGACTTCGCAGGCCTGGGCGAACGCCGTCAACTGGCTGTAATCGCGTACGTCACAACGCTGGATAAAACCATCGCCGCCCGCTTCGCGGACCAGCTTGAGGGTTTCCTGCAAACCGGGCTCGCTGACGTCCGACAAGGCCAGTTGCCAGCCTTCACGCGCCCAGCGCAGCGCGATTTCGCGACCCAGACCAGAGCCTGCACCAGTGATCATCATGCGATTTTGCATAGCAAACAGCCTTGTTGTTCTCGGAAGATGCACCGAGTGTAGCGAAGGAAATTGCCCGACCCACGCTCCATCAGATTGCTGAATGGCCCGAGCAAACCGCGGGAGCGCCTGAAGTAACTGATGCAACAAAAAAAGCTAAAGACCCGTTCGAAATACTTGAAAAAAACCTGGAATTTTCCTGCAAGCGCAAGAGTCGGAATATTTAAGCAGCGCGAATTTACTTCATTCCCGCTGACCTTGATTGGCATGGTCAATTCACTGCATTTTCGACAAGGAAATAGACATGGGCACAATACTAATCATCATTCTGATCCTGTTACTGGTCGGTGGTTTGCCGGTCTTCCCACACTCCAGAAGTTGGGGTTATGGCCCATCCGGAATCATCGGCGTCGTGTTGGTGGTACTGTTGATCCTGCTCTTGCTCGGCCGAATATAAAAATCCGCCAGGCAAAAAAAGAGGCTCTTGAAGAGCCTCTTTTCCATTGCGTCACAACTTACTGCGGCGTGCCGTGAACTACACCGGCGGTGTTGTCCAGCAGACTCTTGGTCGCGGTTTGCAGGAACGCTTCGAGCTTGAGCTTCAACTCAGCGGTACCCGGTGCATCCGCAATGATCTCGGCATGCGGCGTAGCGCCCATTTCGTATTGGTACAACTTTGGCGCCATGTCCTTTTCCTTCGGCAGTACAAGGATCCGGTCGTCGCTGAGGATGGCCGTGGTCTGCTCGTTACCCGAAGGTTTGATCACACCAAAACCCTTGTCGCCTTCAGGCAGGTTGAGCAGGTCGCGGCCCCAGCATTGCTGGCGAGTTTCACCGCCCAGGCGGCCCATGATGGTCGGCACGATGTCGATCTGGGTGCCCACGGTGTGGTCACGCTGACCGAACTTCTCCTGGATGCCCGGCGCGATCATCAACATCGGCACGTTGAAGCGGCCCAGGTCCATTTCAGTGATCTGCTGTTCGTTGCCGAAACCGTGGTCACCGACGATGACGAACAGGGTTTCCTTGAAGTACGGCTCCTTGCGGGCCTTTTCAAAGAACTGGCCCAGCGCCCAGTCCGCGTAACGCATGGCGGTCAAGTGCTCGTTCAGGCTGCCGCGATTGGTCACGCGCTCGACCGGCAATGGCGTCGGCAAGGCGTATGGCGTGTGGTTGGACAGGGTTTGCAGCAAGGCATAGAACGGTTTGCCGTTTTCCCGCGCCTTGAGCTCTTGCAGGCTGCGATCGAACATATCCTGGTCGGACACGCCCCATGTCGGGTCGGAGAACACCGGGTTAACAAAATCGTTACGGCCGATGAAGTTGGTCATGCCCTGGTTGCTGAAGAAGCCCGACTGGTTGTCCCAGGCGAAATCACCGTTGTAGACATACACGTCGTCATAGTGACGGGCACTGAGCAACTGCGGCAGGCCAGACAGCTTGTGGCTGCCTTCCGGGGTCTGCATCAGGTATTCGAAACCCGGCAGGTTCGGGAAACAGCCCATGGTGGCGAACATGCCCTGGTGGGTATGGGTACCGTTGGAGAAGAAGCGGTCGAACAGCAGGCCTTCCTTCGACAGCTTGTCGAGGTACGGCGTGATGTTGCCCGGCCCGCCCAAAGCACCCACCGAGTGACCGGCCATGCTTTCCATCAGGATCACGACGACGTTCTTGATCGGCAGGGTCTTGTCGGCCGGCGGCGTGTAGTCACGACGTACGGCGGCCATGTCGGCTTCGACCAGTTTCTCGTCGGGCAACACCAGCATGTCACGCACGATTTGCTGGGCTTGCTCTTGAGGCAGGGTGGCCTTCCAGATGTTGTCGCGTTCTTCGGACATCCGGCTCTTCGCTGCGGCAACCAATTGCAGGGTGCCGTTGAGACCCAATTGGTTGGCGAAGTTCGAGTTGGTGGTATAGACGTCACCCCAACGTAGTGGCGGGCCTTGGCGCAGTGTGCCGCGCGCGGCGACCACACAAACCAGCAGGCACACCACGAATACCGCGATGCGCGCATACCACGGGGCAACCTGGCGCGTGCCGATGCTGCCACCACTGAATGGGCCACGGGGACGGGTTGCACGGTCGGCGCCCTTGAATGCCAGGCTCAGGATCCAGGTGCCCACGGCCCATGCCAGCAGGTAACGAACCACCGGGAAACCGTACCAGAGCATGCTCATCACGGTTTTCGGATCTTCCTTGACGTACTGGAAGACCAGGCCGTTGAGGCGCTGGTGGAACTCACGGTAGAAGTCCATCTCCATCAGGCCCAGGAACAGCGCAATGCTGGAGACGATCGTCAACCAGAGACGGAACAGCCCGCGTGCGGCCATGGCCCGGGCGCTGAACAGTGCCAGCAGCAAGGGAATGCTGAGATAGACCACCAGACGCAGGTCGAAACGCAGACCGTTGGCGAATGCCTCGAGAAAGGTCGAGGCCGGTGTGTCGAGGATCATCGAGCGGTTGTAAACCAGCAGCGCGACGCGCAGCAGGCTGAACATGACCATCATGACCAGGGCACACAACAGCGTGTAGGCCAGATGCGATTTGACGGTCGGTTGCAGCAGGCGACTAGAAGCTCGCTGCTGATTCAGGGCGTCCGGGATTGCCATGTCGTTTTAGGACCCATTGGAAGTTAAAGTTTCAAAAATACAGCTGCGCCTTGCCCTCTTTTCGGCCCGTACAAGGCCTGGGGGTTTGCGCGGTGCGCAAATGTTGCACGATCAACGGCTGCATTGCCATTGATTACTACCCTCATCCCGACTGTTTCATCCTGCATTCAGCAGTACGCAGCGCGTTACGGGAGAGCCGGCGAATTGTCTTGGAGAGTGGGTGAAAATTTCGTGCAACGCATATCCGGAAACAATTTAAAGCCTGCGCACCGGTCAAAAACGCAAACGCCCCGATCGAGTCGGGGCGTTACGAAGTCACCTTAAAAGAGCGATAAAGTTACTTCTCGGCGCGTTCCTTGAGGGCTTTCAAGGTATTGAACGGGGCATCCACCACAAACTTGTTGGCCACCATCGACGGCACGCTGCCGCCCGGCTCGGTGTGCACCTGATAGGTCACTTCGACCTGGTCGCCCTTGGGCACGAACTTCCAGAAACCGTCGACCTTGGCGACCCGGACGAAGCCTTTTTCTTCAGGAACGTATTTCGGTACGCCTTCGAGCTTGCGGGTCAGGCTGCCATCAGCCCCTTCGATGGTGGTGACGTGCAGCACCGAATCACGCGGAGTAACCGGCCACGGGGTGTTGAACTGAGTGTAGGTCCAGCTCTGGTTGCCTTCGTGCTTGAGCAGCTTCTGGGTTTTGCATTCGTGAATCCAGGCGCAGGCTCCGGACACGTCTTCCTGCAACGCGCGCAGCTTGGCTATGGTGGTTTTCATCAGCGTGACGCCCTGGTAGGCCTTGTAGTCGGAGCCGGCCACTTCACTCAGGGAGATCTTGATGCCGTCTTCGTCTTTTTTGACTTTCCAGTCTTCGGCCTGGGCCGTCGAAGTGGCCAGCACAACCGTCAAACCACACAGCACAGCAATACGATGCAGCGAACCCATAGTCTTATTCCTTATTGTTTAAGTTACGTTCGTTGGGCTTGCACCTCCGATCACCTTCAGGTTTTTCGGAGGTGATCGCAGGTGCAAGCCCACACATCACGCCGCCGTCATTTGCTCCCACCAGCCAATCAACCGGATCGCTTCTTCGCTGCTGCTTCCGCACACCTCGGGGTCGGCCTCGAAGGCAGAACACACCGCCGGCCGTTCCGGCTGGCCGAAAATATTGCACAGGTTATCGGAGGAAAGTTGCAGGCAACGCTCCCCTGCGGCTTTGCCGTTGGGCATACCGGGAATCGGTGAACTGATGGAAGGGGCAATGCAACAAGCGCCACAGCCCTCACGGCATTTCATGACGACAAGCTCCTCGCGACGAGCAATGTGTAAAAGGACGAGGCACAGAGTACCCGCTTAAACAGTTGTTTTAAATTACCTGCGAGCGGGTTTTTCAATGCAAACGAACATGACCGACCAGTCGCCGACAAAGCGTCTGGTCTGCGGTTCGCGGATCCTGGTGAGGTTACTGCTTGAACTCGAAATCCAGCGCCGCACCTTCGACCTCGCGGCGTTCTTCCTTTCGCAGTTGCAGCTGCATTTCATTGGTGAGCAGGCGGCCGTTGAGCTGGAACGGGCTGCTGCCGCTTTTGTCACCGAACATCTGGGGTAACAATGGTTCGCGCCTGGACAACGGCACCGTTCCGATCGGCTTCAGCTCCTGAACCATATCCTTGGGCAGGCTCAGGTCCAACTTGGCGGATGGAAGCTCGGTCTTGACAACTTCGCTGGCCGGTTTCGATTTGGAGGCAATGGGCTGGCGCTTTTTCACGGGCGTCGCCGGTTTCTCGGCCGGCGAGGCTTTTTTCACAGGTTCGGGTTTTATCGGTGCGACGTGGAAACTGCCGGTGGCCTCCTGATCCTGCTCGGTAGCCGCTACGACGAATGCCGGCTGAATACTCGCAATCAGGCAGAGCAAAAGCCAGGCGGCAGGAAAAGTCGGTTTCATGTATCCCACGGTGGGTGCAAACGGCAGAGGTGCATATGCTCCCCTGTTGCAGCCCACAAGACAAGCACCGTAGCAGCCTGTTACAAACCGCCCGCCATCTCCTGGCAGAGCTGGGTGGCCAGCATGCCCAGGGTCATCAACGCGCGCTCGGCTTCACGATTCCACGGGATGCCGCAATTGAGGCGAATGCAGTGATTGAACTGCTCGGTGTTACTGAAGATCAGCCCCGGCGCAATACTGATGCCCTGCTGCAATGCCCGCACGTGCAACTCCTGAGTGTTGACCCGTCCCGGCAGACTGACCCACAGAATGAAACCTCCGGTAGGCCGGGTCATCTGCGTGCCTTCCGGGAAATACTGCTGCACGGCCAGCTGGAAGGCGCTGAGGTTTTTCCGGTATTCCTGACGGATGAAGCGCAAATGCCGGTCGTACCCACCATTTTCCAGGTAAGCGGCAATGCCCATCTGGGTCACGCTGCACGCAGAATGCGTGCTGAAGGTCTGCAAGCGCTGGATTTCCTGCTGATACTTGCCGGCAATCATCCAGCCGATCCGCACGCCAGGCGACAGGGTTTTAGAGAAGCTCGAGCAATAGATCACCCGATCCAGCCGATCGTAGGCCTTGAGGGACTTGGTGCGCCCCTGTTCGAACATCAGCTCACCGTAGATATCGTCTTCGACAATCTGGATATCGAAGTCCGACGCCAGGCGCAGCAATTGTTTCTGCCGCTCCTCCGGCATGGTGCCGCCCAACGGATTGCTCAGACGGGTGGTCAACACCAACGCCTTGATCGACCATTGATTGGCCGCCAGTTGCAGGGCTTCCAGGCTCATGCCCGTGGCCGGATCGCTGGGGATCTCGATGACCTTGAGGCCCAACAGGTCGGCCAGTTGCAGCAAACCGTAATAAGTCGGCGATTCGGCCGCGATCAGATCGCCCGGACGGGTCAGCACACGCAAGGACATCTGCAGCGCATCGACGCAACCGTGGGTGATCACCACTTCCGACGGATCGACCACCACGCCGGCATCGCGCATGCGGATCGCCACCTGTCGGCGCAACGGTTCGAAACCGGGGCTGAACATGTAGCTGAAGGCCCGCGGACTATGGAAACGGGTGACTTTGGCCAATTGCTGATGCAGTGCCCGCACCGGCAAATAATCGACACTCGGCACTGCAGCGCCCAGCGGGAAGACACCTTCACGACGGGATTCGACCAGGACTTGTTGAATGATGCTACTGCGGGTGACCAGGCCGGGGCGCTCGACCCGGGCGATGTCCGGCGTCGGTGCGGTGAGGGCCGGCGTCTGGTGCACGTAGTAACCCGACTGCGGCCGGGCGCGGATCAACCCCTGATCCTCGAGATTGGCATACGCCTGCAACACCGTCGCATGGCTGACATTGAGCTGCGAGCTCATCTTGCGCACCGAGGGCACGCGTTCTCCCGGCTGATAGACCCCACGGCGGATGTCTTCGGCCAGTTGTTGAGCAATACGTTGATAGAGCAAAAGATTGGTCATGACGCAGCACTCGATTTCACGGGCATTTTATTCTTGTGTGAAACAATACCGGAACAGTTTAGAAGTGTACGGGGACAGTTGCCACAATAGTCGACCATACAGTGCAGTGTCAGCAAAATCTGTACTGTTTTGCGCGGTAATCGGCAGGTATAAAAAAACCCGGCGCTGCATGGCAGGCCGGGTTGTAGGAACTGTAGGGTGCATAGCGCCACCCTGGAGCAGCCTTAGCGGGCAGCGCCGAGCTGGCCCTTTTCGTCGGAAAACACAATTTCCACCCGACGGTTCTGCGCACGGCCCCGTTCCGACGCATTCGCGTCCACGGGATACTCGTCGCCATAACCCTCGACCTGAATACGCTTGTCGTCGATGCCCAGGTCCATCAACACATCAGCCACCGATTGTGCGCGGTCGCGGGACAGCTTGAGGTTTTCCTGCTTGCCCCCGGTACTGTCCGTATAACCTTCGATCCGTACCACACGCTTGGGATTGAGTTGCAGGAACTGCACGATCTTCAACACCACACGGTTGGCCGAAGGTTTCAATTCCGCTTCGCCGGTGTCGAACAGCATGTCGCCCAATGTCATCACCAGGCCACGGTCGGTCTGGGTGGTCGTCAATGCCAGGATCTGCTCTTCGAGCCATTTGCCTTGCTGCTGCACGCTGAACAGTTTGGATTCACGCAGTGCCAGTTGCAGGCGCTGCCGCTCCAGTTCAAGCTTCGCCGCTTGCTCTTCGTTGAGCGCCTGATCGGTGTGTTCCCGGGCAATGGCGCTATAGCGCTGGCTCAGGTAGGCGTAATGCACCACGTCCGAACCGCTACCCCAATAGCTGGACAGGCGATCGGCACGGGCCAGGGACTCCCCGGCGCGAATCACGTCCTTGGGGGCGATTCGCAGCACATTGGAGTCTTCCTTGACCTTCTGAAAATCGGCTCCAGCCTGCTGCAATGCGGTCTCGCTGTGCTGGCTGGCGCAACCAGACAGGCTCGCGCAGCCTGCCAGGATCAAACCGCCGAGGGCTTTGCTCTTGAGGCTCATTCGGCATCTCCCAGTTGCTTTTGCAGGCGGGCGATGCGGGTGTTCAGCACGTTCAACTGCTCCTCGCTCTTGGCCTTCAACACCTTGGCTTCAGCCAGGCGCGCATCGAGTTCGGCCTGTTCGGCCCGCATCCGCGCATTCTTGAAGGATTGATCGGTCATGTTGCCCTTGGCACGATTGTACTTGTCCTCGGCCAGTTTCATTTCCGGCACATCGTCGGCGGTGGCGCCCACGGCCTTGGCCTGTTCGAGTGCCTGTTCGGTCAGGCGCATCTGTTCATTCGGCGCAGGATCGGTTGCACAACCCGCCAGGACCACAAAGGCCACGGCAGCGAAAAGAGGTCGAATACTCACTAGATATCCCTACTGTTTTGGGGCACTGACGGGTTGTTGCGAGGGTTGCTGCGGTTGTGAGCGTTGTGCCTTCCAACGCTCGATATTGCGCATCAGCACGGCTTCCGTCAGTCCGGACGCGGGCAATTCTGTCATCTTTTTGGCCAACTGTCCGCGCAACCACGGATCGTTGCAGGCCGAGTCATGGGAAATCGCCAGGTACAGGCCAGGCTTGTCGACCGGTTGCGAGCGAGTGACCAAATCACCGGCCATGCCCAGTGTCTGTGCGGTCGCCATGCCCGAGTAACGTCCTGCCAGCACAAACTCGACCTCGCCCAACAGCAGTTTCTGAAAGGCCTGGGTCAGGTTGGACGTGTGCGTGAGGGTTAACTGCTGTCCGGCAAAGGTGCTGAATTGCGGAGTCAATCGAGCCTTTTCCGACACGGCACCGGAATGGCCGTGCAGATCTTGTGCTTCGTTATAGATCAGCGTCGAGTCCTTGCGCGTCCAGACCAGATAGTCGTTTTCCAGCACGGGTGGATGGATGTAATCCAGGGAATCCAGCTCACTGACGGTCAACGTCGCGTCCGCCAGCATGTCCATGCGCCCACTGCGCACTTCGTCCAGGGCCTGGGCGCGTTTGCCGGCATACAGCAGTTCGACCTTGAGCCCCAACTCCCCCGCCACTTGCTGCAGCAAATCGGCACTGGCACCGATCAGGTGCCTGGGATTCTGCGGGTCTTGCCACAGGTACGGCGGCGCGTCCGGGCTGCCGGTGACCACCAGGCGTTCGCATTTGCCGGCGGCGAAAGACAGCGCGGGCAATAGCGTCAATCCCAGCAAACTCCACACAAGGCGCAGATCCATGGCTACACACTCCACTCATACCCGGTTATGCCCCTTGTAGGAGCGAGCTTGCTCGCGATGAACGTTAACGATGACGCGTTCATTCTGGAAAAACGCGGCGCATTTGAGTCCATCGCGAGCAAGCTCGCTCCTACAGAAGAGCAAAAAAAAGCCCGGCCAAAAGGCCGGGCTCTTTATAAGTGAAGCAGCCGGATTAGACCAGCTTCTCGAACTCAGGGATGGCTTCGAACAGGTCTGCCACCAGGCCGTAATCGGCCACCTGGAAGATCGGCGCTTCTTCGTCCTTGTTGATCGCAACGATCACTTTGGAGTCTTTCATGCCGGCCAGGTGCTGGATCGCGCCGGAGATACCGACGGCGATGTACAGCTGTGGAGCAACGATCTTGCCGGTCTGACCGACCTGCATGTCGTTGGGTACAAAACCGGCGTCGACCGCGGCGCGGGAGGCACCGACGGCAGCGCCCAGCTTGTCGGCCAGGGCGTACAGGTGTTTGAAGTTGTCGCCGTTCTGCATGCCGCGACCGCCGGAAACGACGATCTTGGCAGCGGTCAGTTCCGGACGATCGGACTTGGCCAGCTCTTCGCCAACGAAGCTGGAGATGCCAGCGTCGTGGGCAGCGGCAACGGCTTCAACAGCAGCAGAACCGCCTTCAGCGGCAACCGGGTCGAAACCGGTGGCACGCACGGTGATCACTTTCACTGCAGCGTTCGATTGAACGGTAGCGATGGCGTTACCGGCGTAGATCGGACGCTTGAAGGTGTCAGCGCTTTCTACCGAGATGATCTCGGAGATCTGGTCAACGTCCAGGGCAGCGGCAACCCGCGGCAGGATGTTTTTGCCGTTGGAAGTAGCGGCAGCCAGGATGTGGCTGTAGCCCTTGCCCAGCTCGGCAACCAGCGGAGCGATGTTTTCCGGCAGTTGATGCGCGTAGGCAGCGTTGTCGGCCAGCAGCACTTTAGCCACGCCAGCGATTTTCGCGGCAGCTTCAGCCACCGCGCCAGCGCCCTGGCCTGCAACCAGTACGTGCACGTCGCCGCCGATTTTGGCAGCAGCGGCCACGGTGTTCAGCGTGGCCGGGGCCACTGCTTTGCCGTCGTGTTCAGCGATTACCAAGATAGTCATGATTAGATTACCTTCGCTTCGTTTTTCAGTTTCTCGACCAGTTCAGCCACCGACTTGACCTTGATACCCGCGCTGCGTGCAGCCGGCGCTTCGACTTTCAGGGTCTTGTTGGTGGAGGCGGTGGAAACGCCCAAAGCATCCGGAGTCAGCACTTCGAGAGGCTTCTTCTTGGCTTTCATGATGTTTGGCAGAGACGCGTAGCGCGGCTCGTTCAAACGCAGGTCGGTGGTGACGATGGCCGGCAACTTCAGGGAAACCGTCTGCGCGCCGCCGTCGACTTCACGGGTGACAGCAACGCTGTCGCCGCTGATTTCGACTTTGGACGCGAACGTGCCCTGACCGTAGCCGCTCAATGCAGCGAGCATCTGGCCAGTCTGGTTGTTGTCGCTGTCGATGGCTTGTTTGCCAAGGATCACCAGCTGAGGCTGTTCCTTGTCGACAACGGCCTTCAGCAGCTTGGCAACGGCCAGGGAAGTCAGGTCTTCGGCGGACTCGACGAGGATGGCACGGTCGGCACCCAGAGCCAGCGCGGTGCGCAGTTGCTCTTGAGCGGTGGACGGGCCTACGGAGACGACGACGATTTCAGTCGCAACACCCTTCTCTTTCAGGCGTACGGCTTCTTCCACGGCGATTTCGCAGAACGGGTTCATCGACATCTTGACGTTGGCAAGATCGACGCCGGAATTGTCCGCCTTGACGCGAACCTTGACGTTGTAATCCACAACGCGTTTGACAGCTACAAGAACCTTCATGGATTCCTCGTTACTCTCCGGTGAAAAGAAAGTCGCCTAGGCGAACCTGGCGGTTGATGCTCATCGGGCGCAAGGGCACCTCCAAAAACGCCGGCAAAGGTGTCAAGTGACCATCGCTCATGATGTGGATGACCGTTCGTCAGTGGTGACTGACGAGTCATTCAACATCGCGGCGTGTAAACTACGCATCAAACCCGCGCGGCTCATCACTCTCTACTCCCATCGCCCTGTCTTTAGAGGTGCTCTTGAAACCAACAGTCAGCCTACGGCGAGCGCAAAACCGCCCGTATCTTGACCGGAACGCCTATTCCGGTCAATACGCCAAAATGGCCGTTCATAAGGCGCGTGACTTTGATTTCTCTGGCCTCGAGCCAATTCAAACAAACGTTTGTATTGGACGCTGAGAGTGGTGTAGATATAATGCGCCACCCAAAGAGAAAGGTGGTCAATCGATTGTCCGCTCTCGGCGTTGCGCCGGGATTCATGGATGCGACACCGAACCTCCAAATTAGAAAAAAAACTGTTGAGCCTTGAGTAGGAGATAACCTGTGGAACGCGAATACATGGAATTCGACGTTGTCATCGTCGGTGCCGGCCCCGCTGGTCTTTCCGCCGCCTGCCGCTTGAAGCAGAAGGCCGCCGAAGCCGGTAAGGAAATCAGCGTCTGCGTGGTCGAAAAAGGCTCCGAAGTCGGTGCTCACATTTTGTCCGGTGCCGTGTTCGAACCACGGGCCCTGAACGAACTGTTCCCGGACTGGAAAGAACTCGGCGCGCCGCTGAACACCCCCGTCACCCGCGACGAAATCTTCGTTCTGAAGAACGCTGAAAGCGCGCAGAAAGTTCCTGACTTCTTTGTGCCCAAGACCATGCACAACGAAGGCAACTACATCATCTCCCTGGGCAACCTGTGCCGCTGGCTGGCCCAGCAGGCCGAGAACCTGGGCGTGGAAATCTACCCGGGTTTCGCCGCTCAGGAAGCGCTGATCGACGAGAACGGCGTGGTTCGCGGGATTATCACCGGTGACCTGGGCGTCGACCGCGAAGGTAATCCGAAGGAAGGCCTGTACACCCCCGGCATGGAACTGCGTGGCAAGTACACGCTGTTCGCCGAAGGTTGCCGCGGCCACATCGGCAAGCAGCTGATCAAGCGTTTCAACCTGGACACTGACGCTGATGCCCAGCACTACGGCATCGGCCTGAAAGAAATCTGGGAAGTCGACCCGGCCAAGCACCAGCCTGGCCTGGTAGTCCACACCGCCGGTTGGCCGATGGACATCATGGGCACCGAGAACACCGGTGGCTCGTTCCTCTATCACCTGGAAAACAACCAGGTGGTCGTCGGTCTGATCGTCGACCTGTCCTACAGCAACACCTACCTGTCGCCGTTCGACGAGTTCCAGCGCCTCAAGCATCACCCGGTGCTCAAGCAGTACCTGGAAGGCGGCAAGCGCATCAGCTACGGCGCGCGTGCCATCTGCAAAGGCGGCCTGAACTCGCTGCCGAAAATGGTGTTCAAGGGCGGCGCGCTGATCGGTTGCGACCTCGGTACCCTGAACTTCGCCAAGATCAAAGGCAGCCACACAGCGATGAAATCCGGCATGCTCGCCGCTGAATCCGTGGCTGACGCGCTGTTCGCCGAGAAGGACGGCAGCGAAGAACTGACCACCTACGTCGACAGCTTCAAGAACAGCTGGCTCTACGAAGAACTGTTCGCCAGCCGCAACTTCGGCCCGGCGATCCACAAGTTCGGCGCCATCGTCGGTGGCGGTTTCAACTGGCTGGACCAGAACATCTTCGGCGGCAAACTGCCGTTCACCCTGCACGACACCAAACCGGATTACGCTTGCCTGAAACTGGCGGCCGACTGCAAGAAGATCGACTACCCGAAACCGGACGGCAAGATCAGCTTCGACAAACTCAGCTCGGTGTTCATCTCCGGTACCAACCACGAAGAAGAGCAGCCGTGCCACCTGAAGCTGGCCGACGCGAGCATCCCGATCGGCAAGAACCTGCCGCTGTACGATGAGCCGGCACAGCGTTACTGCCCGGCCGGCGTGTATGAAGTGATCACCAAGGAAGACGGCGAGAAGCGCTTCCAGATCAATGCCCAGAACTGTGTTCACTGCAAGACTTGCGACATCAAGGACCCTGCACAGAACATCACCTGGGTGACGCCGGAAGGCTCTGGCGGCCCGACTTACCCGAACATGTAAGCCGAACCGCTGAACATCAAGGCTCCCGAAACGGGGGCCTTTTTGTTGCGTGCGATTGTAGGAGCGAGCTTGCTCGCGATGGTGTGTCATTCAGCATTAATGTTGACTGACACTCCATCGCGAGCAAGCTCGCTCCTACAGTAGGGGTGCTAAACCTCAGGCTGCGCGCTCTTCACCGGGATTACGCTCGAAGTACCGCTTGTACTCGCGACTGAACTGCGACGTGCTCTGATACCCCACCCGATGCGCCACCTGCGCCACGCCCAGCCCCTCGCCCAGCAACAACTGCTGCGCCCTGAGCAGACGCAATCGCTTCAGATACTGCACCGGTGACAACAAGGTGCTGCGCTTGAAATGCTCGTGAAAGGTCGACGCACTCATGTTCGCGCAACTGGCCAGGGTCTCGACGTTCAACGGTTCGGTGTAATGCGCATGCAGATGACTGAGGGATGCCGCGATCCGGGCGAACTGCCCCTGCTGCTCAACCAGCGCCCGCAATACATCGGCTTGCGGACCGCGCAATGCGACGAACAGTAACTCGCGCAAACGCGCTTGCCCCATGATCTGGCATTCCAGCGGATCGTGCAGGCAACGCAGCAGCCGCTCGACACAACCGCGCATGGCATCATCGAGCACTGCCGAGGTCATGGACTCAGGCGTTTGCGCCGGAATATGCCGCCCCGGCGCCAGGCCCATTGCCAATACCAGCTCGCCCAGCATCACCCGGTCGATCGCGACAGAAACGCCCAGCATTGGCCCGCTCGGCGCGGCAAAGGTTTCACACTCGAACGGCACCGGCAGCGCCTGAATCAGGTAGTGCCCTGCGCCATATTCCAGAGTGCGCGGCCCCAGGTACGCCAGTTTGCTGCCCTGGGCGATGATCACCAGGCTCGGCTCGTAGATCTGCGGCCCACGGGCCACATCGCAACTGGCCCGCAGAACCTGTACGCCCGGCAACGCGGTCGGGACGAACCCGTCGCGAGTGGACAGTGGCTCGATCAGCGAAACCAGGCTGGCATTGGCATCAAGATGACGGGTCAACAGCATGAAAAAACTTCGCAAAAAAAGGGATGAAAGCATCATCGCAGGTCTGATCGCCAATGGGATCGCTCAAGGACCGATGCCGGAGGAATAGGCATGACACCCGGAGGAATCGCCATGGCTGGCACAGGGAACGACGCCCAGAATGCGCCACCTCACCCGTCAGCGCTTTTGCGAGGTTCACCATGTACACCGCCATCGGATACGCCGCCCAGTCGGCCACCACTCCCCTCGCCCCTGTGAAATTCGAACGCCGCAGCCCACGGGCCGACGACGTTGCCATCGAGATTCTCTACTGCGGCGTCTGCCATTCAGACATCCATCAGGCCCGCAACGAGTGGGGCATTGCCGTTTACCCGCTGATGCCTGGTCACGAAATCGTCGGCAAAGTGACCGCCGTTGGCGCGAACGTGACCCGACACAAGGTCGGCGATCTGGTCGGTGTCGGCTGCATGGTCGATTCATGCCGCCATTGCGAAGCTTGCCAGGCCAACCTGGAGCAATACTGCCTCGAAGGCCCGACCATGACCTACGCCACCCCGGACCGGGTCGATGGCAGCAACACCATGGGCGGTTACTCCGACAGCATCGTGGTCAGCGAGCACTTTGTGGTGCGTATCCCGGAAAAACTGGCCCTGGCCAGCGCCGCGCCAATCCTGTGTGCCGGCATCACCACCTACTCGCCGCTCAAGCACTACGGCGTGAAGGCCGGCGACAAGGTCGGGATTCTCGGCATGGGTGGCCTGGGCCACATGGGCATCAAGTTCGCCAAGGCCATGGGCGCCGAAGTGACGCTGTTCACCCGTTCGGCAAGCAAGGCCGAAGAGGCTCGCCGTCAGGGTGCGGACCATGTGATCGTGTCCACCGATGACGCGCAGATGCAGGCCGCCGCCGGTCACTTCGACTTCCTGCTCGACACCATTCCGGTGCAGCACGACCTCAACCCCTACCTCGATACGCTACGTTTCGACGGCGTGCATATTCTGGTGGGTCTGATCGAACCGGTGGAGCCGCCGGTGCATGCGGCCAAACTGGTATTGGGACGTCGCGTGCTGGCGGGTTCGCTGATCGGCGGCATCGCCGAAACCCAGGAAGTGCTGGATTTCTGCGCCGAGCACAACATCACCTGCGACATCGAAATGCTCGACATCCGCCAGATCAACGAGGCTTACGCCCGCATGATCGCCGGTGACGTCAAGTACCGCTTCGTCATCGACATGGCGACCCTCAAGGTTTAAACCTTAAGACCCAGCTCCGCCGACAGCCGGGCCGTGACCCCTTTGATCAGGGGAATCAGCTCGGCCATTTTTTCCAGCGGCATGTACGGCACAGTACTGGCGATGCTGATGCCGGCGACGATGCGTTTGCTGGCATCACGAATCGGCGCGGCTACGCAGCGGATCGATGGTTCGTTGTCTTCCAGATCGAAGGCATAACCGCCGGCCACATACTCGACCATGCGCTGCTCGAACTGCTCCCAGGATTGCTCCGGGTGCTGCGGCCAGAACTGGTTTTTCCCACCCACCGGCAGGCTGACTTCGTACAGGCGCTGCCACTCTTGCGGTGAGTCATCGAGCATCAGCGCCTTGCCGATCCCGGTGCGCGCCAACGGCATGCGATGGCCGACCCGCGAACGCATTTCCGGGCCATTGCGCCCTGGATTCTTGTGCAGGTACAGCACTTCGTCGCCTTCACGAATCGCCAGGTGAATGGTGTCGCCGGTCAACGCCGACAACTCGTCCAGATACGGCCCGGCCAGGGTCACCAACGGCAACTCTTCACGGGCCTGAAAGCCCAACTCGATCAGTTTCGGCCCCAGCAGATAACCGACTTGCGGCACCACCCGCAGATAACGCTCGTCCACCAGGCAACTGGCCAGGCGATGGGTGGTGCTGCGCGTGGTGCCGATCAGCCGGGCGATTTCCTTGAGATCGCGGGCGCCACTGGCCACGGCCTGAACCACACCCAACCCGCGAAGCAGGGTCTGGGTGCCGGTCGGTGCGGCGTCCTTGGCGATTTTTGGGGCGTCTTCCTGCATATCCAGCCTTTACCGTTGAGCGAGTGAACGGGCGGCATTATGGTCGCCCGCGTGCCACGACTACAACTTGATACGCTCGACCTTGCCCACCAGCAGGATGTAGGACAGAGCACCGATCAACGCCAGCACCGAGATGTAGGTGATCGCCGGGGCAAAAGAATCTCCCGTCGCGAGGAAACCGATCACGATAGGCGTGGCAATCGCCGACAGGTTGCCGATGAAGTTGAACACCCCGCCGGTCAGCCCGAGCAAGCGTGCCGGAGCCAAGGTCGACACCAACGACCAGGTGATCGAAGCCAGGCCATTACCGAAGAATGCCAGCGCGAGGAAGGCAATCACCAACGGCGTCGACTCGACAAAGTTGGCGCCGATGATCGAAGTGGAAATCAGCAGGCCGCTGATGATCGGCAATTTGCGGGCGAAACCAACCGTGTAACCGCGACGGATCAAAAAGTCCGAGAAGAAACCGGAACACAGCACACCGATAAACGCGGCGAGAAACGGCAGCGATGCCAACAGGCCGGACTTGATGAAGTCCATGCCGCGATATTTCACCAGGTAGGTCGGGAACCAGGTGAGGAAAAACCACAGCGTCGAGTTGAGGCAGAACTGCCCGAGGTAGATGCCCCAGAGCTTGCGTTTGGTCAGGACGATGCCCAGGTCGGTCCAGCTGAATTTGGCTTTGACCTTGGCTTGTTCGGCCTGGATATCCACCAGCCCGCCGCCCTCGCGGATCAGATCAATCTCTGCGTCATTGGCGCCTTTGAAATCCCGCGGCTCGCGATACATCGCGTACCAGATCACCGCCCACACAATGCCCACCGCGCCGGTGGCGACGAACACCATGTGCCAACCGAATTCGTGCTGCAGCCAGGCCAGCACCGGTGTCAGGAAGGCCAGGCCGACGAATTGCCCGGAAGTGTAGAAACCGATGGCCGTGGCGCGCTCGCGCTCGGGGAACCAGGTGGTGACCACGCGGCTGTTGATCGGGTACGCCGGTGCTTCCAGCGCACCGACCGCCATGCGCAACACGAACAGCGCGATGAAGCTGGCGGCGAAGCCGAGCATCACCGTGGCCACCGACCACAGCAGCAAGGCGACGCTGTACAGAATCCGTGGCGGCACGCGATCCACCAGCCAGCCACCGGGAATCTGCATGGCGGCGTAGGTCCAGCCGAACGCGGAGAAGATCAGGCCGACGTGGATCGGGTCGATGCCCAGGTCACTGGTCAATGCCGGGGCGGCAATCGACAGGTTGCTACGGTCCAGGTAGTTGATCACCACGGTGATGAACAACAGCACCATGATGAAAAAACGCTTGCGGCTGGGCGTCACCAACGACGCCTGCCCGGTGAGGGTTTGCGGTTGCATGGGGGGTGCCTCTTCTTATGGTTATTGAGGTCGAAATCAGGGTTAACGCAGATCTCACTGCTAATGGAGATCAAACTGTGGGAGCCAGCCTGCTGGCGATAGCGGTGGGTCAGTCACCATAAATGCTGGAGGTGCGGACCAAATCGCCAGCAGGCTGGCTCCCACAGGGATTTGCGGTGGGTCAGGGAGAACTCACCACTCGGCAAAACTGCCATCGGCATGGCGCCAGATCGGGTTGCGCCAGCGGTGGCCGATGGCCGCGCGTTCGATCACGTATTCCTCGTTGATCTCGATACCCAGGCCCGGGCCGTTCGGGATCTTCACGAAGCCCTGGTCGTAGTCGAACACCCGTGGGTCTTTGACGTAGTCGAGCAGGTCGTTGCTCTCGTTGTAATGGATGCCCAGGCTCTGTTCCTGGATGAACGCGTTGTAGCAGGCCGCGTCCAGTTGCAGGCACGCCGCCAGCGCAATCGGGCCCAGCGGGCAATGCAGCGCCAGCGCCACGTCGTAGGCTTCGGCCATGTTGGCGATCTTGCGGGTTTCGGTGATGCCACCGGCGTGGGACGCATCCGGCTGGATGATGTCGACGTAGCCTTCGCTGAGCACACGCTTGAAATCCCAGCGCGAGAACAGCCGTTCACCCAAAGCGATCGGCGTGCTGGTCAGCGGCGCCAGCTCTTTCAGCGCTTCGTAGTTTTCGCTGAGCACCGGCTCTTCGATGAACATCAGCTTGTACGGGTCAAGCTCCTTCATCAGCACCTTGGCCATGGGCTTGTGCACCCGGCCATGGAAGTCCACGCCGATGCCGACGTTCGGGCCGACGGCATCGCGCACGGCAGCGACGTTGGCCAGGGCCTGGTCGACCTTGTCGAACGTATCGAGGAATTGCAGTTCTTCGGTGCCGTTCATTTTCACCGCGGTAAAACCACGCTCGACCGCTTCCTTCGCCGCACGCGCGGTATCCGCCGGACGGTCGCCGCCGATCCACGAATACACACGAATCTTGTCCCGCACCTGACCACCCAGCAGGTCGCTGACCGACACGCCCAGCGCCTTGCCCTTGATGTCCCACAAGGCCTGGTCGATACCGGCCAGGGCGCTCATGTGGATTGCGCCGCCGCGGTAGAAACCGCCGCGATAGAGCACGGTCCAGATGTCTTCGATGTTGCGCGGGTCTTTGCCGATCAGGTAGTCGGACAATTCTTCAACGGCAGCGGCGACGGTGTGGGCGCGGCCTTCGACCACGGGCTCACCCCAACCGGTGACGCCCTCGTCGGTTTCGACCTTGAGGAAGCACCAGCGCGGCGGAACGATGAAGGTGGTCAGTTTGGTGATTTTCATCTTTTGGCTCTCTTATTAGATGCAGCGCGCTCGGCGCTCAAAGAAGTCTTAGCGAAGGGCTTTCCAGGCAGCGACGTACGCCTTGGCATTGGCCGCCACTTGTTCCGCCGTCATGCCCGGTTTGAACAGACCGGAGCCGAGGCCGAAACCTTTGACGCCAGCGTCGATAAACACCTGCATGTTGTCCGGCGTGATGCCGCCGACCGGCGCCAGAATCGTTCCCGCCGGCAGCACTGCCAGCCAGGCTTTGACGACCGCCGGCCCCATCTGCTCGGCCGGGAACATCTTCAGCACATCCGCTCCTTCAGCCAGTGCCGCGAAGGCTTCGGTCGGCGTGGCGACACCCGGCGACAGGTAAAGCCCCGCCGCTTTCGCCGCGCGCAAGACCTTCGGATCGCTATGGGGCATGACGATCACCTGGCCGCCCGCGGCTTTCACTTGCTCCACCTGCTCCGGCGTCAACACCGTGCCGGCACCGATCAGGCAATCGGCGGGCAAGGTACTGCGCAGGATGCGGATACTTTCGTACGGCTCAGGGGAATTGAGCGGCACTTCGATGACGCGAAATCCGGCGGCGTACAGGACTTCGCCGATGGCCGCCGCTTCCTGCGGGCGCAGGCCACGCAGGATCGCGATCAGGCCGTTTTGCGCCAGGGCTTGTTTGAGCATGTCAGGACTCCAGTCAGGTTTAACGGGATGCGGTGCACGTGACCAGGCCGGCAGCCAGCGCCAGTTGCCACAATCCGCGTTCGGTGGCCTGTTCGGCCAGGGTCACCCGGGCAAAACCGCAGGCGTCGAGCGCGCGGCTGTAGCGGGCACAGAGTTGGGTGTTGCCGATGAGGATGATCGAAGGCAGGTGCACGCTGTTGCGCCGGCGCCGCTGGACGTTGGCCAGGGCTGCCAACTCGTGGCCGATCAACAGGCCGGACAGGTAGTCCGCCTGGGCGGTGGCGCTCAATTCGCCGGTCAGCCCGAGACTGCGGGCGCTGAACATCGTCGACAGCGGACCGGTTTCACCGCCCGCCGACAACGCGACCTGCACGCCGCGATCAAACGCATCGCCATCGAAGGACCCGCCACGCTGCTGGGTGCGTCCGAGAATGCTGTGCTCGCTGAGCACGGCGAAGACTTCGCCGGTCATGAACGTATCGAAATGCACGATGCAGCCGTCGGCCACTTCCACCCATTTCGAATGGCTGCCCGGCAGGCCGATCAGCAGATCAGCACCCGCCTCGCTCGTCAGGTTTTGCAGCACGCCGAGCACCTGGGTTTCTTCGCCGCGCATCACGTTCGGCAGAGGCGAACGCTCGATGACGCCTGGCACGATGTGCACATCGATGCCGCGCAGGCTGCGCACGGTTTGCAGGGAAGTACCGAGCGTGGCGACGTTCGCCGGCGTGTCGCGGTAGGCCGCTTCGCACCAGCCCTGGGCGCTGCCGACCATGCCGCAGGCAATCACCGGCAAATCCGGCTGGGCATCGAGCCAGTCACCGCAAGCCTCATCGAATGCCAGTTCAAAACCATCGGCGCATTCCCGGCCGCCAATGATTCGCGGCGCTTTCGGCAGCTGCATGATCCCCGACGACAGCGAACGCTGTTCGAGGACCAAGCCACCTTCAGCCAGTTTGTAAGCACGTAATGAGGTTGTCCCCCAGTCGAGCGCGATCAATTGCGCCTGCATCGCTTCACCTGTTTTGGTTTTTGGCAGTGAGTGAGCGGGACTATAAACCCTGGCGTTGCAAAATCTCAATATATAAATATCAATCCCATATTGTGAGACGGCACAAAAAAAGATCGCAGCCTTCGGCAGCTCCTACAGGGAAACGCGAATTCCTGCGTAGGAGCTGCCGAAGGCTGCGATCTTTTAAGAAGTTTCAGTTACCGGATGCGAAATCCCGCAACACCGCTCCATCCATCCGATACCGAACCCACTCCTCCTGCGGCTGCGCGCCCAGGGATTTGTAGAATTCGATGGCCGGGGTATTCCACTCCAGCACGCTCCACTCGAAACGACCGCAGTCGTTGGCGCAGGCGATTTTTGCCAGATGTCGCAGCAGGGTCTTGCCCGCACCACCGCCGCGCTGTTGCGGGGTGATGTAGAGGTCTTCGAGGTACAGGCAATTGCTGCCCAGCCAGGTGGAATAGCTGAAGAAGAACACCGCGAAACCGATGGGTGCACCGTCGCGCAGGCAGATCAGGCCATGGGCGGTGGCGCCTTCGCTGAACAGGCTGCGCTCGATATCGGCAACGCTGGCGATGACTTCATGGCGGGCACGTTCGTAGTCGGCCAGTTCAGTGATGAACGCGAGGATTTGCGGTGCGTCACTGGGGGTCGCCGGGCGGATTTCGATCGTCATGGACGTGCCTTGTCAAAAGTGGAAAACGCCATACTAAGTCGGCGCGGTACTTGTGGCGAGGGAGCAAGCTCCCTCGCCACAAAAGCTGAATCACCACAACAGTGCAGATGCTTTACTCCGGCCAACACTAACCTTGGAATCGATAACCTCGGACCTAACATTCGGGCACTGCGTGGTTAGATAGATGCGCTGCTCATTTAGCCGGTCAAGGAACCGCGTCATGTCTACCGCAACCCCCCCTGTCTCAAGCAAGTTGTTCGGCCTGTTTTGCCTCGCCAGTTACCTGTTGTCGTTGTCCTACGGTTCGACGTTTTTGCTGTCGTTGCTGATCGGCTCTCGCGGCGGTAACGAACACGACGCCGGCAGTGTGATTTCGGCGGCGATGCTCAGCACCTTTGCGGCGGTGATTGTTTCCGGTCATTTGTCCGACTTGCTCGGTGCCGCCCGATCGGTGGCGCTGTTCGGTGTATTGCTGATAGCGGCCAGCCTGGGCTTCGCCCTGACCCCGGGCTTCGGTCATCTGCTGTTGTTTTTCGGGCTGCTGCTGGGCCTGGGCTGGGGCGTGTTCTACACCCTCGGGCCGATCATCGTGGCGAGTCTGGTGACACCCGCGCAGCGCGCCAGATACTTCGCCCTGCTGTCGGGCAGCATGATGACCGGGATCGGTAGCGGCCCATTGCTCGGTCGCGCGGCGAGTGCACTCGGTTATCCGGTGACGGCGGCGTTTTACCTGGCGGCGCTGGCCAGCCTGATCGGCGTATTGCTGTTCTGGCGCCTGGATCGACAACTGAAACCGGCGCCCGCGCAATCTGGCAGCGTGTCGCGGATTTCCTGGCGCGCAGCGGCTCAGGTGCTGTCGTCCAGGGCCGTGTTCCCGATCATCATGGTCGGTCTCGGCGGCTGCGTGTTCGGTGGTCTGTCGAGCTTTCAAACCAGTTATGCCGCGGCGCGCTCGCTCGACTATTCGTTGTTCTTCCTCGGCTTCATGAGCGCGGCGATCAGCGGCCGCATGCTGGTTGCCGGTTTCGTGGTCAAGCGCGATCCATTCCGTGCATCGTGCGTGCTTTCGGGGTTGATGCTGGCATCGATCGTGATGTTCGGTTTTGTCGTCGACAGCAGCTTCAGCTACGTGCTCGCGGCGGCGATGCTCGGGATCGGTTACGGCCTGACCTACTCGGTGATCAACGGTCTGGCCGCCAATGAAGCGCCGAACGGCACCACTGCGCAATCCTTGCTGCTGTTCAGCCTGTCGTACTTCATCGGCGTGTTCGGCTTTCCCTTGCTGGCAGGGAAAATCATCGTCGAGCAAGGCATGGCCACGCTATTGCTCACGGTGCTGGCGGTGGCTGCGCTCAACTGGATGATCACCGTGGGCCGCTTGATCTGGCGTAGAGCCACAGCGGTCGGGGCATTGGAGCAGGCCTGAGCCGTTCGTCGCTAACAATGCACCCATCCGGATCGAAGGCGGACTAATCAGGTAAGGACTCTACCCGTTGGAGACAACACCATGATCCTGTCCAGGTTGAATGCCCTCGCCCTCGCCGCCCTGCTGTCTTCTGCCGCGTTCGCCGGGACCATCGGCTCGAGCACCGGCCCGACCAACCCGGTTGAAAAGCCCAGGGCACCGGCGATCCAGAGTGCTCCAGGCATGAACACCGATGGCACGACGATCGACCACAACCTCCCGCCTGCCACCGGCACCGACCCGCGAACCCAGGGCAATGACATGGATCGTCAGGGCGGGACTAATCTGCCGGACAAAAAAAAGCCCGGCAGTGGTGGCCTCGGTTCAAGCACCACCGAGGACGAGGAAAGCAATATGAGCCAGTAATGAAGCCAGGAGAAATCCCATGCCTCGTGGAAGTAAAACCAAATACACGGCCGAGCAAAAACGCAAGGCGCAACACATCGAAGACAGTTACGAAAGCAAAGGCCTTTCAAAGAACGAAGCCGAAGCCCGCGCTTGGGCGACAGTGAATAAACAGTCCGGCGGCGGCGAACGGGCCGGTGGGTCGGGGCGCAAGAAACCGGCCAGTGCAAAGTCGGCAGATCGCAAGGAGTCGGCGCGTCGAGCGGTGGCCACTCGTGAGGGGCACTCACGCGATAGCGCTGTATCCAGAGAGGCCCAGACGGTCGATAGTTTGAGGAAGGAAGCACGAGCGAAGGACATTCCCGGGCGGTCCTCGATGCGCAAGCAAGAGCTGATCGAAGCGTTGCGCAAGGCGGGTTAAGACCAACTGTTTTGTGTCGAAGCGGATGCCCTCATCGCGGGCAAGCCCGCTCCCACAGGGGACCGCGTTCGTCTGAACAACCCGGTCAACTGTGGGAGCGAACTTGCTCCCACAGGTGTAATGGGCGTCAGCGTTGTTTCAGGCGGTCAATGACGACAGCCAACAGCAGAATCGAACCCCGAATCACATACTGATAAAACGTATCGATGTTCTTCAGGTTCATCGCATTCTCGATGATCGCCAGAATCAGCACCCCGGCGATCACGTGCCGGATCATGCCGATCCCGCCACTCAACGACACCCCGCCCAGCACGCAGGCCGAGATCACCGTCAGCTCGAAACCCTGACCGATCATCGGTTGTCCGGAGGTCATGCGCGATGCCAGGATTACCCCGGCCAACGCACCGATCACGCCATGCACGGCAAAGATGATGATCTTGGTCCGGTCGACATTCACACCGGCCAGCAACGCCGCTTCCTGGTTGCCGCCAATGGCCATGGTGTTGCGCCCGTAGGTGGTGTAGTTCAGCAGCCAGCCGAAGAACAGGAAGCAGATGATGGTGATCAGGATTGGCACCGGCACGCCGAACAACTGGCCGTTACCGAACACAAAGAACGATTCCTGGGACACCCCCACCGCTTTACCGTTGGCGAAGATGTAGGCCAGGCCGCGTACGATTTGCATGGTCGCCAGCGTGGTGATCAGCGCGTTGACTCGCAGCTTGGCAATCACGATGCCGTTGATCAGCCCGACGACCAGGCCCATCACCAGCGCCGCACAGACTCCGAGAAACACGCTGTCGGTGTCGCGCATCACCACCGCCGCGACTACTCCGGCGCAGGCAATCACAGAGCCCACCGACAAGTCGAAATGCCCGGACGCCAGGCAATACAACATGGTGCACGCCGCGATCCCGGTGGTGGAAATCGCCAGGCCCAGGCCACGCATGTTCAGCGGCGAAAGGAAGTTGTCGATCATCAGGGTACAGAGCACGAAGATTCCGACGGCGGCCAGCAGCATTACCCAGTCATCGAGAAAACGCCGCATATCCAGGGGTTTGCGCGTGGTCGGCAGGGTGTTGTCTTGGGTTGTCATCATAGTCACCTCTCAGTTCGCCACGCCGTCGTCGCGTTGGCGCGGCAAAGCCAGTTGCAGCAGGTTGGATTCGTTGGCCTGTTCGCGGCTCAGCTCGCCACGCAGGGCGCCTTCGCACAGCACCAGGATGCGGTCGGAAATGCCCATGACTTCCATCAAGTCGCTGGACACCACAATCACCGCGATCCCCTCGGCCGCCAGGTTATGGATGATCTGGTAGATCTCGGCCTTGGCACCGATGTCGATGCCGCGGGTGGGTTCGTCGAGCAGCAGCACTTTCATCGGCATCGACAGCCAGCGGCCGAGAATGGCCTTCTGCTGATTACCGCCGGAAAGAAACCTGATCTGCTGCCCGGCGTGGGGCGTTTTCACCTTGAGCGCCTTGATCTGCTGGTCGGCGTTGTCCTTCTCCCACAGCCCGCGCAACAGGCAACCGAAGGTGGAGTTGGCGCCGCGGGCGCTGATGTTGATGTTCTCGGCGACGCTGGCCAGCGGCAGGATGCCTTCCTTCTTGCGGTCCTCGGGGCACAACAGGACCCCGGCGGCAATCGCGTCCCGGGGTGAACGCAGCTTCAGTTCATGGCCACGAAGTTTCAGCTGTCCGGCGCTGTGGCGCGCCAGGCCGCTGAGCAAGCGCAACAGCTCGGTGCGACCGGCACCGACCAGCCCGAACAGCCCGAGGATTTCGCCCTTGTGCACCTCGAAACTCACCGGCTCACGCAACCCCGGCCCAAGCAAACCGTCGACCTTGAGCGCCACGGCGCCGCGCTGACGGGGGCGGTAATCGTAGATGTCCTGAATGTCACGACCGACCATGCAGGTGACCAGTTGATCGTGGGTCAACTGGCCCATGTCCTCGAACGTGCGCACGTATCGCCCGTCCTTGAACACCGTCACAGCATCACAAATGCGAAACACCTCTTCCATGCGATGGGACACGTAGAGCACCACTTTGCCCTCGTCCCGCAGCCGGCCGATGATCGCCATCAAACGCTCGATCTCCCGCGCCGAAAGGCTGCTGGTGGGTTCGTCGAAGGCAATCACATGGGCGCCACGGGACAAGGCCTTGGCGATTTCCACCAATTGCCGCTGGCCGAGGGACAGGCGCCCGACTTTCTCTTGCGGGTCGATTTCATCGGCCAGGCCTTTGAGACAGGCCAGTGCCTGCTGGCGCAGGGCACCGCGGTTGATCAAGCCGAAACTGGCCGGCAGATGCCCGAGAAACAGGTTCTCCGCCACGGTCATTTCCGGCACCAGATGCAGCTCCTGATGGATCACCGCGACGCCACTGCCGATGCTGTCGGCGGTGGACTTGAAGTCCATCGCCCGCTCGCCGATCTGCAAGGCACCGCTGCTGGGCGTATAGGCCCCGCCGAGGATTTTCAGCAGCGTCGACTTGCCGGCACCGTTCTCGCCCATCAAGGCATGAACCTGCCCCGGATGGGCGACGAAGCTGATGTTGTCCAGCGCCTTCACACCGGGAAAGGTCTTGCCGATCCCGTTGAAGCGCAAGCTGCCGCTGTGTTGTTGTGTATTTGTTTGCGCGTGCATAACCCACCTCTTCAAACCGGTCAGGCAGCCCCGTCGCCGAGACCGCCGCTGAAATCAAACGGTCGTCAGTTCCACAGGCCGATCTTTTCCAGTTCCTGCTTGAAGTTGTCGCGGGTGATCAGCGTCACGTCGTCCATGGCGGTGAATTTCGCCGGTTCAGTGCCGGTGGTGACCCACTCGTACATCATGCTCGCGGTGTTGTAGCCCTCGATGTGCGGGCTTGGCAGCATCGAGCCGTAGAAGCCGCTGTCGGGTTTCTTCAGCTCGCCGATGGCGTCGGTACCGTTGATACCGATGCCGATCACGTTGGCCGCAGCGAAACCGGCGCTCTCGGTGGCGCGCACGCCGCCGAGGACGGTGTTGTCGTTCATGCCACCAATGATCAGGTTCTTCGCCGCACCCGGCAGTTTCACCAGGGCGGAGTTGGTGGCGTCCATGCTGCCTGGTACGTCGAGGGTCTTGAGGGCCGCGAACAGGATGTGGTCTTTCGGCATGCCGGCGTCTTCGAGTGCCTTGACCGAGCCGTCGGTGCGCTTCTTGCCAGTGTCGAGTTCGTTGTAGGTGTTGATCACCGCATAGGTGTCTTTCCAGTCCCAGCCGCGCTTCTTCGCCTCGGTGGCCATGGCATTGCCCTGCTTCTGGCCGACTTCGAACGCGGCCATGCCGAGGTACGGCACATCCTCCATGAACTTGCCGCTGGCATCGACGAAACGGTCATCGACGGCAATCACCTTCAGCCCGTTGAGTTTGGCCTTGGCCATGATCGCAGGTCCCAGGGACACGTCCGGCGGGCAGATCACGAAGCCTTTGGCGCCGTTGGCCGCGAGGCTGTCGATGGCAGAAAGGGTTTTCTCACCGTCCGGCACGGCGATCTTGATCAGGGTGAAGCCCTTCTCTTTCCCGGCCTTTTCGGCAAAGGCCCATTCGGTCTGGAACCAGGGTTCTTCCGCTTGCTTGACCAGAAAACCGATTTTCACTTGCTCGGCCGCCAGCAGCGTGCTGCTCAGGCTGACCGCCGAGACCGCCAACGCGGCACAGCAAAGGGAACGGATAGCATGACGACGATTCATAAGCTGACTCCTTGTTATTGTTCTTGAGCGTTCTTTGAAAGCGTTCTTTGTAAACAAAGGACGGTAAAACCGTACTGCCAATAGTCATATCGTATGATGATTGTATTTCAGACGTAGTAATGCGCCTGAAAGCCCGATGACTCAGTCGTGGTACATCACCGAGCGCCCGCCATCGATAGTGATGCACGAGGCATTGATGAACGGCGCTTCATCGCTGGCCAGGAACACGGCGGTCATTGCCACTTCGATCGGCTGACCGATCCGACGCGGCGGGTGCAGGTCAAACGCGCGCTGGCGTTCGGCGTGGGGGTCGGCGAAACCGTTCCAGTAATCGATGTTGATCTGGGTTTCGATATAGCCCGGCGCGATGGCATTGACGCGGATGCCCTTGGCCGCATATTCGATGCCCAGCGCGCGGGTCAGGCCGAGCAGGCCATGCTTGGCCACCGGGTACGGGAAGCAGCCCGGAATGATGTGGGAGGAATGGGTGGAGGCAATGTTGATGATGCTGCCGATGCCCTGCTCGATCATCTGTGGCAGCACCGCCTTGCAACCGTACCAGGCGCCATCGAGGTCGATGGCAAAGCAGCGATGCCAGTCTTCTTCGGTCATTTCCAGCGGGTCACGGAATACGTTGACCCCGGCGCAGTTGACCAGCACGTCGATCCGGCCATGCAGGTCAATCGCCAGCCGGGCCATGGCGTGCAGATCCTGTTGACGCGACACGTCGGCCTTGGTCGCCACCACATCGGCGCCTTTGTCTCGCCAATGTGCTGCGACTTTCTCGACTTTCTCGGCCTGAATGTCACTGATGATCAGCCTGGCCTGCTGGGACGCGAAGGTCGCCACAATCGCTTCGCCGATACCCTGGGCGGCACCGGTCAGCAACACGACCTTGTTTTTCAGGCGTTCGCCCTTGGGCGGTTCGGGCACCGGTGGCAATGACAGTGGTTCAGCCATGGATCAAGACTCCTGTTCGAAGACACGACGAAAACCGGGCATCTGTCGATGTCCGGTCAAAAGGCGCTGGGTAGGAAACAGGTGAATGCGAAAACGTTTCAGCTCGGAAACGCTCTGAGGCACAGGCTCCGCAAGGGAGCACGGGGGAACTTCGCTGCATCACTTCACCTGTTTTGTTTTTTTGAGTGTGAGTGCATGTAACCGGTGAGGCCGACTATAAACCCGGCCCGCGACAAATCTCAATATATATATTTGCATCCCATACTATGGGATTTACCCAGCAAAACGCGTGCATTGCTTTCCAGGCACATCCACCGGAATCGACAACACGGCCCCATCCAACGGATGGCCCAGTGGACTAGCTGCGCTGGTGATGTACAGGGTTTTCAGGTCTGCACCACCAAACACGCAACTGGTGGGACGACTGATCGGCAATTCGATGATCCGATCGACTTTGCCGCCAGGGCTCAACCTGAGCAGGCAGCTGCCGTCCCAACGGGCATTCCAGATAAAACCTTCGGCATCCATCGCCGAACCGTCCGGGCCGCCACGTTCGTGCGGACCAAACCAGAGCTGCGGCGCATCGAGGGCTCCGTCGGTACGGATGAAATGTCGATACAAGGTGCCGTCGAGGCTGTCGCCGAAATACACGGTGGTGGCGTCATCGCTCCACAACAGCGTGTTGGGAATGCCCAGGTTACGCAGCAGCGGCGCGACCCGCCCGGCGCGATCGATGCGCAACAGTCCACCGGAACGGCGGACGATGGGCAGGTCTTCACCGTGTTCTCCGATGTTGTTTTGCATGGTGCCGAGCCAGAGCTGGCCCTGGGCGTCGCAGCGGGCTTCGTTGGGGCGGTTGCCCGGTTGCGGATCGGCCACGCAGAACAATGTCAGGCGCGGTTCCAGGCCAGGAGAGTCGAGATCGAGCCGATAAACCCCACTGCTCAATGTCACCAGCGCATCGCCGCTTTCGCAGGGAATGAAGGACGACACATGCTCCGGCATCTGCCAGATCTGCACATTGGAGCCGATCAACCGCAACGCCTGTTTACCCGCGATATCCACCCAATACAGCGTCTGGGTCGGCGCATCCCAGAACGGGCCTTCACCCAGTTTCGCCCGATGCCCGGTAACCGCCGTCAACGTCATGAAACCTCCTGCAGGGTTCTTGTTTTCATGTGGGGATTTTCGTTGTCAGCTGGCCTTTTTATCGGCCATGACTTGCGGGTAGTAGCGTTTGATCGCCAGGTCCGCGTTATCGATCAGGGTCATGCAGGCCCAGACACCCCGGGCGGTATCACGGGCCGCGATAGCCTCGGCCAGGTCCCGGTGAATCGGCAAGGTGCGGCGCAGTTCATCCGGGTCGGCGGCGGACACTTCAAAGGCCACCGCCAGCAACGCGCCGAGGGCGGGAACCATTTGCTCGATGAATTGATTGTGGCTGGCAGCGAGGATGCACTCGTGGAAGAGCTGGTCGGCACGGTTGTAATCGATGCCGCTGTCCACAGCCTGTTCCAGCGCGTTGCAGGCCAGCAGGATCGCGTTCACCTGTTCGCCGGTTGCACGCTCGCAGGCCCAGCGCACGGCCATCGGTTCGATGGTACGGCGCAGGTCGAGCAGATCGTCGACGAAGTTTTCCGGCAAGCCGCTGCGCGACAACCAGCCGACGACTTGTGGATCGAAGAGGTTCCAGCGCCGCACCGGCAACACCCGCGTGCCGACCTTCGGGCCGACTTCGAGCATGCCTTTGGCAACCAGGGTCTTGATCGCTTCACGGATGACCGTGCGGCTTACACCAAGTTGTTCGCCGAGGTCGGCTTCGACCTTGAGTGACTCACCCGGCTTGACCTGCCCCGTGGCGAGCCAGCATCCCAGCCAATCAACGGTCGAAGCATGAAAGCTGCTGGACATGGACACCTCAAAGCCGTATGTGATGGAAGCTCACGCTAATCATCATACGATTGGATGTCAAATAAAAAAGATCGCAGCCTGCGGCAGCTCCTACAGGGAAATGTGGACTCCTGTAGGAGCTGCCGCAGGCTGCGATCTTTTCAAGGCTCAAGACCGATGGGGAAGAACTCGCCGCCACTCCAGACACCGAGCCAGCGCTGGCCGTCGATCTCGCGGCTCACCGCCAGCTCCACCAATTGATAGAACACGTTGCGATGGATCAAGGCTTCAATATTGCTGCGCACATGCACATAAGGGGCCGGTTCCTGCGTTACCGGATCGATGACCACGCGCATCGGATGCTCGGCACCGGCCTCGGTGGTTTCATCGACGTTGGTGGTAAAGCGCAACACCTGCGCCTCGCCCTCGCCTTCCACGTCCACCGCAATCGCCACGAACGGCGCATCGTCGACCTTGATGCCGACCTTTTCGACCGGCGTGATCAGGAAATAATCATCGCCGTCGCGGCGAATGACGGTGGAGAACAGCTTGACCATCGGCTTGCGCCCGATCGGCGTGCCCAGGTAATACCAGGTGCCGTCGCGGGCGATGCGCATGTCGATGTCGCCGCAGAAATCGGGATTCCACAGGTGCACCGGCGGCAAGCCTTTGGTCTTGGGGATTTGCCCCAGCAGGTCGTTGGCTTTTTGCGGGCCACTCATGGTGTTCTCCTTGAAATTACTGGTCGCTGAGCCCCAGCAGGCTGCGCGCATATTGTTCCAGCGGCGGGCCCATCAGGTCTTCGGGTTTTTTATCGTGGAACGTCAGTAAACCGCCACGACTCTTGATGGTCGCAGTATCAATCAAATACTGGGTGCTGGTCTCGATCAACATGATCTGAATCATACCGCTGTCGATGCCGAGACGATCCAGGGCTTCCTGATCCAGCCACTCGTCCGAGTTGCCGATACGGTCGTCAGACTTGGCAAATCGGGTGTAGAGCAGATAGTGCGCACCGGCGGCACGGGCTTCGCCCATGGCATGGTCGAGGCCTTGGGGCGTACGGGCACGGCGGACCATCGGGAAGTATTCGACGAAGCCATCGAACGCGACTTCGGCAATCACGTTGGGCCGTGGGTAAACGGAGCTGCCCGCAGGCATGAAAGCGCCTTGGGCGATGTAGACGAACGAGTCCGGCTGAATGCGCAGATTGTTTACGCGACGACTGTCGCTGTGATCGAGTAACCCCGCATCGCTCATATGGTAACGAGTCCCTTCGGCCATATCGCTGACGTTCATGCAGCCACCAAGTGCCAAAACGGCCAGCAGCAAAACCAGGCTACGCATCCTATCCTCCCAGAGGCCGGTGTCGGAAAACCGGCGAATGGCCGTAGGATGCAGCTTTTGCGCCAGCTCATGAGCATTGTTGACTTATCTATAGCCATCGCGAGCAAGCTCGCTCCTACAAGGATTTACGCAAAACCTTGTGGGAGCGTGGCTTGCCCGCGATGAGGCCGGTTCAACCGCCGATAATCTTCATGACAGTCGCGCCACCAGAGAACGCCACTTCCTGCTTGTCGCCCAAGGCCTTCACCAGAAGCCTCTGCAAGGCCGGCAGCGCCTGGTGGCGCGGCTTGTCCAGCAGGTCGCCGATGTAATGGCGATTACTCGACGACAGGCAGCCATGCAGCCACCCGGTGGACGACAAGCGCAGTCGCGAGCAGGTACGGCAGAACGGCACACTTTCGTTGGCGATCACGCCGAAATAGCCTTGCCCCGGAATTTCATAGCGCACCGCTGTCGCATCGACGGGCGCATCCGCCTGCAGATACTCGTAGCGCTCGCCGATCAGGCTCAGCAATTGCTGGAGGCTGACGAACTGTTGCAGAAAAGCATTGGAATCGTTGGCCAGGTGGCCCATGCGCATCAGCTCGATGAAGCGCAGTTCATAACCGCGCTCCAGGCAGTAGTCGAGCAGCGGCATCACCTGATCAAGGTTCTGCCCGCGCAGCGGTACCATGTTGACCTTGATCTTCATGCCGGCCGCACTGGCCTCGTTCATGCCGTCGAGCACGGTGGCCAGGTCGCCGCCCCGGGCAATGGTGCGGAACGCACTGGCGTCGAGAGTATCGAGGGAAACGTTGAGGCGCCGAATGCCGGCGTTCACCAGCAGTGGCAGTTTCTTCGCCAGCAACTGGCCATTGGTAGTCAGGCTGATATCTTCCAGGCCCATCTGCCCGACCGCCGTCATGAACGCTTCGAGTTTCGGGCTGACCAGCGGCTCGCCGCCGGTAATGCGCAGACGCTCGATCCCCGCCGCTTCAATCAGATAAGCCACACCGCGCGCCATGGCTTCGGCCGACAACTCATCCTGCGCAGCCACCAGCCGCTTGCCGTTGGGCACACAGTAGGTACAGGCGTAATTGCAGGCTGAGGTCAGACTGATTCGCAAGTTGCGAAAACGCCTGCCTTGACGGTCAACGATCATGGTCACTCCGGCGGAAGAATATCGGGCCGCTAAAACTTGACCCAGAAATCAAGTTTTAGCAAGTCCTCTACCTGAGTATATTCCTGCGGCACTGCGCCAAGTAGCGAAATCATGGCGCAATAAGGCAACTGAATGGCTCAGCTGCCGGGCGTGTCGGTGTCGCGCTTGCGCTTGTTACCCATGCGCACGCCGATGTCCATCAGGAACTGGAAGAAACCTTCCTGATCTTCCAGCACATTGCTCCAGAACGGCGAGTGATACAGCGCGACAGCACCGTGCACCAACGCCCAGGCCGCGCAGTAATGGAAGTAAGGCGGTACATCTTCCAGCTTGCCTTCGCTGATCCGGCCTTTGATCAGCAGGGTCAGGCGTTCGAAGTTCGAGGCACGGATCTTGTGCAGTTCCTCGATCATCTCCGGCACCTGGTTGCCCTTGACCACTTTCTCTTCGAGGCGGTCGAACAGGCGATAGCGTTGTGGATCGCGCATGCGGAATTCGAAGTACGCCCGGGACAGGGCTTCCTTGTCCTTGTCGACATCGGCCGAATGCAGCAGTGTGTTCAAATCGCGCTCGTAGTCGAGCATCAGGCGCAGATAGATTTCCGCCTTGGACTTGAAGTGCTTGTAGATCGTGCCTTTGCCGATACCGACGGCATCAGCAATCATCTCGACGGTGACACTGTCTTCACCTTGTTCGAGGAACAGCTTGAGCGCGGTATCGAGAATTTCCTGCTCGCGGCGACGAAATTCACGGACCTTACGAGGTTCTTTATGCATAAGAAAAGGTCTGTCGGGGTCAAAATTCGAAGCCGCGTATTATGCCTAACTTGCGCCAAAATGCACGGATCATCCGACCATATCTGCGCTTTCTGGTCATTCTGCGCACGTTTACAGGGTGATGAGAACTCTTCCGAAGCGCACGTATTCCAAATTTGTTTAAAAACCCGGGCCGCCAAACTGGACGAGGCGCAATCCTGATCAATACTTGAACTGTCGGCGGGGCATCTCCCCCAAGTGTCACGCCGATATTGGTACCAACGGACCGCGTGCCATTGTTTTACTCCTAATGGTCTTAACCCGGATTCACCCCCCAGAACCCGGGTTTTTTTTGCCTGCGATTTAACCTTGTGGGAGCGAGCCTGTTCGCGAAAGCGGCTTCGAACCCTAAACTGATTTCACATGCGCCAACGGAAACAACCGCTTGAAGTTCTCAGTGGTCTGCTCGGCAAACCGCTCGTAGGGCTCACCACGCAACATTGCCAGAAATTCCGCAACTTCACGCACGTACTGCGGCAGGTTTGGCTTGCCGCGATGGGGAATCGGCGCCAGGTACGGCGAGTCGGTTTCCACCAGCAATCGGTCGGCCGGCACCTTGCTGGCCACATCACGCAACGCATCGGCATTGCGGAAAGTGACAATCCCGGACAGGGAAATGTAATAGCCCATGTCCAGTGCAGCCTTCGCCATTTCCCAGTCTTCGGTAAAGCAATGCAATACGCCTGCCTGGGGCAAGGCCGCTTCACGCAACAAGTCCAGGGTATCGGTGCGGGCCCCACGGGTGTGGATGATCACCGGCTTGCCGGTCTGCTGCGCCGCTTGCAGGTGCAGGCGAAAGGATTCCTGCTGCAACTGCGCCGCTTCCGGCTCGTAGTGGTAATCCAGGCCGGTTTCGCCGATGGCGACCACCCGCGGGTGATTGAGCTCCTGCAACAGCCAGTCCAGCGCCGGCGCGGCCCCCGGCTGCACATCCAGAGGGTGCACGCCCACCGAGCAGTCGACGTCGTCATAACGTTCGGCCAGGGCTTTGACGTCGGCCGCGTTGTCCGCGCTGACACCGATACACAGAAAGTGCCCGACCCCGCACTGTCGGGCAGCCTCCAGGGCGGCATCCAGGGAGCCGCCGTGGGCGGCTAGGTCGAGGCGATCAAGGTGACAATGGGAATCTACGAGCATAAAAGGGCTGCAACTTGTATCGAATGGGTGGGACGGGCGGATGTTCTGATACTCGGAGTCTAGGCGCGGACAGTCATCTTTGGCCAGGCAACGACGCCCATTGCACCAGCAATGCCTCCAGTAGCAAGGCCGGATTGAGGTTGGCCTTGCTCAAGACTTTCTGTCGCTGGGCGAGAATCCAGTCCTGAATATCGAGGACTTTGCCCTGGGCGCTTTTCTGCGCCAGGTATTGCACGACCTTGCGCATGTCGGCAAGGCCCAGGCCAGCTTCGTCCTGGGTCAACTGATAGCGCAGGATCAGGCTCGACCAATCGCAGAACCAATCGAACAGGCGCAACATCGGAATGTTTTTCCACTCTTCGGCCAGTTGCGTCGGCGACTGCTGTTGCTTGAGGAGTTTTTTCACCCCTTCCACCACTTGCATGCGTTGCTCACGCACGCCCTGGGCCTGAAGATTGACCGCCGCCAGTGGCGAACCGGCGGCCAGTGTGAGCAGTTCGACGCGCTCTTCTTCGGAACACTCCGGCAACGCCTGGGCCAGCCACTTCAAGCTCATGGTCTCGCCCGGCAGCGGACAGGCCTGCTGCACGCAGCGACTCTTGATGGTTGGCAATAAACGGCTCGGCTGATGGCTGACCAGCAACAACACTGTATCGCCGGACGGTTCTTCAAGGCTTTTGAGCAAGGCGTTGGCAGCGTTGATGTTCATCGACTCGGCTGGTTCGATCAGCACCACTTTGCGCCCGCCCAACTGCGCAGTCTGCACCACGAAACCGACCAGGTCGCGAACCTGATCGACCTTGATCGCCTTGTCGGCTTCTTCCGGTTCCAGGATGTAGTTATCCGGGTGGCTGCCAGCCTTGAGCAGCAGACAGGATTTGCATTCACCGCAGGCTTGCAGCGCGTTCGGGCGCTGGCACAGCAAGCTGGCCATCAGGCGCTCGGCCAGTGCCCGCTTGCCGATCCCGGCCGGGCCATGCAGCAGGTAGGCATGCGCATGCTGGGCGCGACCAGCCAGGTGCTGCCAAAGGTTTTCCTGCCACGGATAGGCCTCAGCCACGGTTCAACTCCAGCAGGCGCGGTAGCAAGGCATCCAGCGATTGCTGAACCTGTGCCAACGGTTGGGCCGCATCGACCAGCACATAACGCGTCGGATCCGCCTCGGCGCGCTTGAGGAAGGCACTGCGTACGGCATCGAAAAAGGTCCGGCCTTCGAGCTCGAAGCGATCCAGGCGACCGCGGGCACTGGCGCGGGCCAGACCGACCTCGACAGGCAGATCGAAAATCAGCGTCAGGTCCGGACGCAGTTCACCCTGAACGAAGGTTTCCAGGGTCGCGATGCGCTCCAGCGACAAGCCACGGCCGCCGCCCTGGTAGGCGTATGTCGAATCGGTAAAACGATCACACAAGACCACGGCACCGCGGGCAAGCGCCGGGCGAATCACCTCGGCCAGGTGCTGGGCACGCGCCGCGAACACCAGCAGCAACTCGGCGTCCGGGCTCATGACTTCGTCGACCGGGGCCAGCAGTACTTCACGGATGCGCTCGGCCAACGGCGTGCCACCCGGCTCGCGGGTCAGCACCACCTCGATGCCGGCGGCGCGCAAGCGCTCGGCCAGGTATTCGCGGTTGGTGCTCTTGCCGGCGCCTTCCGGGCCTTCCAGAGTAATAAACAAGCCAGTCACAGGCAGTCCTTAGTCAGAGTCATTGCGGGCTTTTCGGTGCGTTGGCATCGGGTTCCGGCATTTCAGGGGCTGGCGCAGGATCTTGCGCCGGCACTTGCGGTAGCGCCTCGGGAGCCGTGTTCGGTGAAGCGGCCGGGATCGGAGCCAACTCTTGCGAAGACTTGGCCTCCTGCGTACCGGTTTGCTCAGCCTCGGTTGGCGGCGTCTCGGGCGTGGAGGCGGGCGCCGGGCTGGAGCGGTAATCGGCACGACGCTTGAGCTGGAATTCCTTCACAGCATTGTTGTGAGCGTCCAGGTCGTCGGAGAACACGTGAGTGCCATCACCGCGCGCCACGAAGTATAGGCTGTTGCCCTCCACCGGATTGAGTGCCGCATGGATGGCTTCGCGACCGACCATCGAAATCGGCGTCGGCGGCAGGCCCGCATTCATGTAGGTGTTATAGGGCGTCGATTCCTTGAGGTGAGCCCGGGTCAGCTTGCCGCTGTAGCGGTCGCCAAGGCCGTAGATTACCGTCGGATCGGTCTGCAGCAGCATGCCCATCGCCATGCGTCGTACGAACACGCCGGCAATTTGCCCGCGCTCCTGCGGTACGCCGGTTTCCTTCTCCACCAGCGAGGCCATGATCAGCGCCTGGTAGGGTTCGGTGTACGGCGCATCCGCGGCGCGCTGCTCCCATTCCTTGGCGAGCACTTCGTCGAGGCGCTCGTAAGCGGTTTTCAGCAGCTCGATATCGGACATGCCGCGCACGTAACGATAGGTGTCAGGGAAGAAGCGCCCTTCCGGGAAAATCCCGCTGTGGCCGAGCTTGTCCATGACCTGGCTGTCGCTCAAACCGTCGAGGCTATGGTCGAGCTTCTCTTCTTTGGCCAGCGCTGCGCGGACCTGACGGAAATTCCAGCCTTCGACCAGGGTCAGGCTGTACTGAACCATTTCCCCGCGTTTCCACAGGTCGATCAGGCCTTCGACGGTCATGCCCGGCTTCATGCGGTATTCACCGCTGTGCAGGGGTTGCCTGGCGAGGTTGAAGCGCCAATATACCCGCAGCCAGAATGCGTCCTTGATGACGCCATTGGCTTCGAGTCGGTAGAAGGTGCGGGTCGGCGTGGTGCCCTTGGGCACATCCAGCAATTGCTCCTGGGCAATGTTCAGCGGCTGTACCAGCGCCGAATGAATTTTCCAGGCTGAAGCACCCAACAGCAGCCCTGCCAGAACCAGTCCGGTTTCCAGCAGCAGCAAGAATTTACGTCTCACGTATCAAGCATCCAGTAGCGCACGGGCAATGATTTGGAGTTTACGGGTGAGCGGCCCAACCGGCCAGTGAAGAGCAGCACAGGCGCGCACCGGCCAAACGCCATACACGCTGTTGCAGACAAAGACTTCGTCAGCCCATTGCAGTTGTTCGAGGGGAATGTCGGTGATTTGCGTGGGGATTCCCAGCGACCTGGCCTGGGACAATATTTCGCCACGCATCACGCCGGCCACGCCGCAGCGCTTGAGGTCAGCGGTGATGAGTGCGCCATCACGCACCAGGAACAAATTGCTGAACACGCCTTCAATCACGCGCCCGGCCTGATCGAGCATCAAGCCTTCGGCATGCTCGGTGTCCTGCCATTCGGCACGGGCGAGGACTTGTTCAAGACGGTTCAGGTGCTTGAGGCCGGCCAGTAATGGCTGTCTGGACAATCGCGTGGAGCAAGGAAACAGACGAACACCCTGCTCGCCATGCACGGCAGGGTAAGCAACGGGTGGATTGCCTTGCAGAATGCGTCGGGCCTGAGCCGAAGGATCCGGGGCGTAACCGCGCAGACCATCGCCACGAGTGAGGATGAGCTTGAGCACCCCGTCACCCAGTGCCGCGGCGTAGGCCAGCAGTTCGCTGCGGATCAACGCCTGATCGGCGGCAAGCGCCAGACGCGAACAGCCGTCCGCCAGACGCGACAGATGCCGGTCCAGCAATACGGGCTGCCCGTTGCGCACGGCGATGGTCTCGAACAGACCATCGCCATAAGCCAGGCCGCGATCCTTCAGCGACAAAGCGTCAGCCGGCTGACCGTCGACCCAGCTGTCCATCAGCCTGCGAACCGGCGGAACACCAGCGAGCCGTTGGTGCCGCCAAAACCGAAGGAATTGGAAACGACCACATCGATATCCATGTTGCGCGCCGTGTGCGGCACGAAATCAAGGTCGCAGTCTTCGTCCGGCTCATCGAGATTGATGGTCGGCGGCGCTACCTGGCTGTTGATTGCCAGCACGCTGAAGATCGCCTCGACCGCGCCCGCCGCACCCAACAGGTGACCGGTCATGGACTTGGTCGAACTGACGGCCAGCTTGTAGGCGTGCTCGCCGAACACCGACTTGATCGCATTGACTTCGGCCAGGTCGCCTGCGGGAGTCGAAGTGCCGTGGGCATTGATGTACTGCACTTGATCGCCATTGATTTTGGCATCGCGCAGCGCATTGGTGATGCAGCGCGCAGCACCGGCGCCATCGGCTGGCGGCGAAGTCATGTGGTAGGCATCGCCACTGGTGCCGAAACCGATCAGCTCGGCGTAGATGGTCGCGCCACGCGCCTTGGCGTGCTCGAGCTCTTCCAGCACCAGCGCACCGGCACCGTTGGACAGCACGAAGCCATCGCGGCCCTTGTCCCATGGACGGCTGGCGCGGGTTGGCTCGTCGTTGCGGGTCGACAGCGCGCGGGAGGCACCGAAGCCGCCCATGCCCAGGCCGCAGGCGGCCATCTCGGCACCGCCGGCAATCATCACGTCGGCTTCGTCGTACATGATGTTGCGGGCCGCCATGCCAATGCAGTGAGTACCGGTGGTACAGGCCGTGGCGATGGCGTAGTTAGGTCCCTGTGCCCCCAGATGGATCGACAGGAAACCGGAAATCATATTGATGATCGAGCCTGGCACGAAGAACGGAGAAATCCGTCGTGGGCCGGTCTCGTGCAGCGTGCGGGCGGTTTCTTCGATATTGGTCAGTCCGCCAATACCCGAGCCCATGGCCACGCCGATGCGTTCACGGTTGGCGTCGGTGACTTCCAGGCCGGAATTGCGTACCGCCTGAAAACCTGCGGCCAGACCGTATTGAATGAACAGGTCGAGCTTGCGGGCTTCCTTGACCGACAGGTATTCCTCGACATTGAAGCCCTTTACCGAGCCGCCAAAACGGGTGGAATAGGCAGAAAGGTCGGCGTGTTCGATCAGACCAATGCCACTGCGGCCAGCCAGAATGCCCTGCCAGCTGCTTGGCACATCCGTGCCCAGTGGCGACAACATACCCATACCGGTGACTACGACGCGTCTACGCGACACAGCACTCTCCTTTTTCAAATGACGACTTTGCATCAGGCCTAAAGAAAAAACCGCACGCCGTGATGGCAGTGCGGTTTTTCCATGACAGCGAGCAACGATTACAAACTATTACGCCTGGTGGCTAGTAACGTAGTCGATTGCAGCTTGTACAGTAGTGATCTTCTCGGCTTCTTCGTCAGGGATTTCGGTCTCGAATTCCTCTTCCAGAGCCATCACCAGCTCAACGGTGTCAAGGGAGTCGGCACCCAGGTCTTCTACGAAGGAAGCAGTGTTGACCACTTCTTCTTCTTTAACGCCCAGTTGCTCAGCAACGATTTTCTTGACGCGCTCTTCGATGGTGCTCATACCTTGTTTTCACTCCTAATGGACAAATTCAGGCGGCTGGCCAGTGGGTAAGTGTATAGAAAGACTTTTCAGCTTTTCAACTGAAAGCTTCACTCCTCAAACCCGGTGACCCTATGCCTATAAAATAGATTGCAGCTTTATAACGGATTTTAGACAGCTCGTATGACATTTTTTTGAAGCAATCCGTCACATTTGAATTACATGTACATCCCGCCGTTCACCGGGATTGTAGCTCCGGTAACGTAAGCCGCACCGTCCGACGCAAGAAAAGCGACCACGGACGCGATCTCTTGAGCCTGCCCCAGACGACCCAGCGGAATCTGCGTCTGCAAGGCTTCACGCTGCGCCTCGGGCAGTTCACGGGTCATATCGGTATCGATGAACCCAGGGGCCACCGAGTTTACCGTAATCGAACGCGAACCGACTTCACGCGCCAGAGCACGGCTGAAACCTTCCAGACCAGCCTTGGCGGCAGCGTAGTTTACTTGGCCTGCGTTGCCCATGGCACCCACAACCGAACCAATACTGATAATTCGGCCCCAACGGGCTTTGGTCATGCCGCGCAAAACGCCCTTGGACAGGCGGAACAGACTGTTCAGATTGGTATCGACAACGTCGTGCCACTCGTCGTCTTTCATGCGCATCATCAGGTTATCGCGGGTGATGCCGGCATTGTTGACCAGGATCGCCGGCGCACCGAACTGCTCCTGAATGCTCGCCAGAACAGCCGCCACGGACTCGTCGCTGGTGACGTTGAGTTCCAGGCCAGTGCCTTGAATACCGTTTTCCTTCAGGGTCGCGGCAATGCGCTCGGCACCCGACGCGGAGGTCGCGGTACCCACAACGATGGCGCCCTGACGACCCAGTTCCAGGGCGATGGCCTGGCCGATGCCACGGCTCGCACCGGTGACCAGTGCAACTTTACCTTGCAGACTCATGCAAGCTTCTCCTGATTCAGGCCAACGCTGCACGGGCGGCAGCGAAAGCATCTGGGGTATTGAGGTTGGATGTCGACACGCCTTCGGCGCAACGCTTGTTCAGACCCGCCAGCACTTTGCCCGGGCCGCACTCGACCAGGTTGGTCGCGCCCTTGGCTGCCAGCGCCTGTATGGATTCGACCCAGCGTACCGGCTTGTACAGCTGTTCGAGCAGATCACGCTTGAGGGTTTCCAGATCGGCCGGCACCTGGGCACTGACGTTCTGTACCACAGGAATCTGCGGTGCCTGCCAGTCGATCTCGGCGATCGATTCGGCGAAACGCTCGGCAGCCGGGCGCATCAGCTCGCAATGGGACGGCACGCTGACCGGCAACGGCATGGCGCGCTTGGCGCCACGCGCCTTGCAGCCTTCGATGGCGCGCTCGACGGCAGCCTTGGCACCGGCAATGACCACCTGGCCCGGTGAGTTGAAATTCACCGCACTGACCACTTCGCCTTGCGCCGCTTCGGCACAGGCTGCCAGTACGTCGGCATCGTCCAGGCCCAGGATGGCAGCCATACCGCCTTGTCCGGCCGGCACGGCTTCCTGCATCAGCTGGCCACGACGTTCGACGAGCTTCACTGCATCGCCCAGGCTCAGGCTGCCTGCCGCGACCAGCGCGCTGTATTCACCCAGGCTGTGCCCGGCAACGTATGCCGGGCGCGCACCACCTTCCGCCAGCCATAGACGCCACAGGGCGATCGAGGCAGTCAGAATGGCCGGCTGGGTTTTATCGGTTTGATTGAGTTGCTCTTCCGGCCCTTGCTGGGTCAGTGCCCACAGGTCGTAACCCAGTGCATCGGAAGCTTCTTTGAATGTTTCGAGAACAACCGGATGTTGCGCGCCCAGCTCGGCCAGCATGCCGAGGGACTGCGAACCCTGTCCCGGAAAGACGAATGCGAGGGAAGCAGACATGTAACAAGCCCCTAATGATCTTGTCGTCGGAGAATTGGCGTCCCGCTTGGGGGCGCAAGAAACTGACAGTTGGATGGCCCATCGAACCAACCGGTCACATTTAAGCATTGTCCGACGAAAACGCCTAAAGCAATAAATCCTCCAGACGACCGTGAATGCGCTCGGGCAGGTTTTCCTGAATTTCGATCAGTGCGCGCTGAATGGCGCTCTGAAAACCCTGCACTCCGGCAGAACCGTGGCTCTTCACCACGATCCCCTGCAATCCGAGAAAGCTCGCGCCGTTATGCCGGGCAGGTGCCAGATCGGCCTGCAGACGCCTCATCAAGGGCAGCGCCAGCGCGCCGACCACGCGAGAGGCTACGTTCTTTCTGAACAACGCCTCGATGCGCCCGGCAATCATGGTCGCCAGGCCTTCGCTGGATTTGAGCAGGATGTTGCCGACAAAACCGTCACACACCACCACATCCGCTTCGCCGCGGTACAAACCGTCGCCTTCGACGAAACCGATGTAATTGATGCCGCGAGCGGCCTGTAACAAAGTGGCGGCCAGCTTGACCTGCTGGTTGCCCTTGATGTCTTCGGTGCCGATATTCAGCAACGCCACCCGTGGACGGGTGATGCCCAGAGTCTCCGCGGCAACCGAGCCCATGACTGCAAACTGCAACAGATGCTCGGCACTGCAATCGACATTGGCGCCCAGATCGAGCAACTGGCAATAACCTTTCTGCGTCGGAATCGCCGCCACCATGGCCGGACGATCAATACCCGGCAAGGTCTTGAGCACGAACCGCGACAACGCCATCAACGCCCCGGTATTGCCGGCACTGACACAGGCCTGGACCTTGCCGTCGCGCAACAACTCCAGGGCTACACGCATCGACGAGTCAGGTTTGCCACGCAAGGCCTGGGTGGGTTTTTCGTCCATGGTAATGACTTCGCTCGCCGGGGCAATCGACAGGCGCGCGCGATCCACAGCCGAATGGCCAGCGATCAATTCTTCAAGTAGGGAGGGTTGACCGACGAGGGTCAGGTGCAGCGAGGGTGTAGCAGACAGGCAAGCAAGGCTGGCCTGAACAATGCTGCGGGGACCGAAGTCCCCGCCCATTGCGTCAATCGCGATGACTTGAGCGGACAAGTGATTACTCGTCAGCGCCCTTGTCGATCACTTTACGACCACGGTATACGCCTTCTGGCGATACGTGGTGACGCAGGTGAACTTCACCGGTGGTTTTTTCTACAGACAGGGTGCTAGCCTCGAGAGCGTCGTGCGAACGGCGCATGTCACGGGCAGAGCGGGATTTTTTGTTCTGCTGAACAGCCATAATTGATTAACTCCTAAACGTTTGGGTCACGCTTTAACTGCGCCAATACACTGAACGGGTTGGACCGCGTTACCTCGTCCTCGCTCGGTTCGGGCTCATCTGCTCCCGCCGGCTGCTGGCATTCTTCCGGATGATGAGCAGGCACAATGGGCAAGGCGAGCAGAAGCTCCTCCTCGATCAGTGACTGCAGATCCAAAGGATCTTCGCCCAGTTCCAGCACGTCATAACCTTTCGGCAACGACTGGGTATTCGCACCCTCCTTCACCACGGCGTAACTGCATTCGCTGTGGATCGGCAGGGTGACCAGCTCAAGACAACGCTGGCAAACCATTTTGACTTCAGTGTCGATAAAGCTGTGGATAACCACAGATTTACGTTCATCTCGTTCAAAAACGAATTTAGCCTGCACCGTACCGACATTGTCGGAAAGCGGGTCGCAGAGTCTCTCCAAATCGGCCAGCAGCATTTCACCTTGAAGGGTGGTGCCACGATCAGCCAATTTGCGCGGGTCAACGTGAGGTGGAATCGGGTCATTCAACATAGGCGCAGCATTATAGGGATGCACCCGCCCATGTCAAAGGAAATTCAGCCCTGTCCGTCACTTGGAAGCCTCGCTAGAATTCGCACCTGCCTTATGGAGATGCGCATGCTGCCTTTATTACTCGCTTCTGGCTCGGTCTATCGCCGGGAATTGCTGGCCCGCCTGCAGCTGCCTTTCACGTGCAGCTCGCCGGATATCGACGAAAGCCATCGCCCAGGTGAGTCCGCCATCGAGCTGGTCAAACGCCTCGCCGAAGAGAAAGCGCGCGCCCTGGCCGACAGCCATACCGCTCATCTGATAATCGGTTCCGACCAGGTCGCCGTGCTGGGAGAGCGAATTATCGGCAAGCCCCACACTTTCGAAAAAGCCCGCGAACAACTGCTGGCCGCCAGCGGCACACGCGTGACGTTCCTGACCGGCCTGGCCCTGCTCAACAGCCAGACCGGGCACTGCCAGGTCGATTGCGTGCCGTTCACCGTACACATGCGCACACTCGACGCACCCCGCATCGAACGCTACCTGCACGCCGAGCAGCCCTACGACTGCGCAGGCAGCTTCAAGGCCGAAGGGTTGGGGGTGAGCCTGTTTCAAAGCACGCAAGGCCCTGACGCCACCAGCCTCGTCGGCCTGCCACTGATTCGCTTGACCGACATGCTCCTGACCGAAGGCGTGCAAATCCCCTGAAGATCAAAAGATCGCGGCCTTCGGCAGCTCCTACGCGGGCCGGTTTCACCCATGAATCGCGGGCACACCCAAATCCTGTAGGAGCTGCCGCAGGCTGCGATCTTTTGATTCTAAAAAAAACCGGCTGATGCCGGTTTTTTTATCACAAGAGACTCAGCGCAGCGACGGACCGCTAAAACCCATCCACATCGCCAAATGCTCAGCCACGCTGGCACCGAGTTTTTTCGAGAAGCGATCGAACGGCGACTCCTGAACGGTAAAGTCCACCAGTTCTTTCTCGCCGATCACATCCCGCGCAACCGAACTGGCATTGCCCAGCCCGTCGATCAACCCCAGCGGCAACGCCTGCTCGCCGGACCAGACCAGACCGGAAAACAGCTCCGGATGCTCCTTGTCCTTCAGGCGATCGCCACGCCCTTGCTTGACGCTATTGATGAACTGCTGGTGGGTCGTATCGAGCACGCCCTGCCAGAAGGCGGTTTCTTCCGGCTTCTGTGGCTGGAACGGATCGAGGAATGACTTGTGCTCGCCAGAGGTGTAGGTGCGACGCTCGACGCCCAACTTCTCCATGGTGCCGACAAAGCCATAACCGGCTGCCGTCACACCGATGGAGCCGACCAGGCTCGCCTTGTCGGCGTAGATCTGATCCGCCGCGCTGGCGATGTAGTAGGCACCGGAAGCCCCCAGGTCGGAAATGACCGCATACAACTTGGTGTCCGGGTGCAGGCCGCGCAGGCGACGGATCTCGTCATAGACATAACCCGACTGCACCGGACTGCCGCCCGGGCTGTTGATGCGCAGGATGACGCCCTTGACCTTGTCGTCCTCGAAAGCCGCGCGCAGGCTGCCAACGATATTGTCTGCGCTGGCCGGCTCCTTGTCGGCAATCATGCCTGTCACATCGATCAGCGCCGTGTAATTGGCACTGCGGGTAGCGGCCTTTTCCATATCCATCAGCGGCGAAAACAGGGCAATTGCGCCGAACAGATACACAAAAGTCAGCAGCTTGAAGAATATCCCCCAGCGACGGGACCGGCGCTGCTCCTGCACGCCGGCCAGCAGTGTCTTCTCCAGCAACTTCCAGCTTTTGTCGTCACCGCTCTCTGCGCTCGCCTTGGCGGGCGCCTTCCATTCGTCGGTCATGCCATCCACCCCAAAAACAACCGGTTAAGCCCGCTGACTCAGCCAGGCATGCAATTCTGAAAAACGGTCGATGGCCAGTCGCGGCTCATACAACTTCAACGCATCGATCGATTGGGCGCCATAACTGACGGCCACCGAGCCCATGCCGGCGTTGCGTGCCATCTGCAGATCAAAGGACGAATCACCGACCATCAACGCCTGTTCCGGGCGAACCTCGCAATGGGCCAGGATTTGCTCGAGCATCAGCGGATGGGGCTTGCTGGCGGTCTCGTCGGCAGCGCGGGTGATATCAAAGTAATTCTCCCAGCCATGGGACTTCAACACCCGATCCAGCCCGCGACGGGCCTTGCCGGTCGCCACAGCCAGATGATAGCCCTCGGCACGAAACGCCTCGAGCGACTCGACCACACCCTCGAACAGCGGCGAAGGCACAGCCTCCGACGCAATGTAATGCTCAGCATAGTGCTCACGGAACGCGATCAGCTCGGCATCAGCGATTTCGGGGTACAGCGTGCGGATCGCTTCCGGCAAGCCCAGGCCGATGATGCCCTTGACGGCAAAATCATCGCGCAGCTCAAATCCGGAGCGCTGCGAGGCAACGTGCATTGCCTCGACAATCCGGCCAATGGAATCGGCCAGCGTGCCGTCCCAGTCGAAGATCAGCAGTTTGTAATCAGATGGGCGCACTCAATCGCTCCACGGTTTTGGCCCACATCTCGTCGACCGGCGCTTGCAGCTTCAGCTCACCACCATCGGGAAGTGGCACGGTCAGCATGTAGGCGTGCAGGAACAGACGCTTGCCGCCCAGATCGCGGATTTCCTTGCTGAAACCTTCGTCGCCATACTTGGTGTCGCCAGCGATGCAATGCCCGGCGTGCAGGGTGTGGACACGGATCTGGTGAGTCCGGCCGGTAATCGGTTTGGCCTCGATCATGGTGGCAAAGTCGCCGAAGCGGCGCAGGACCTTGAACACGGTCACGGACTCCTTCCCCTCCTCCTCGTCGACCTCGACCATGCGCTCGCCGGAACGCAGATTGCTCTTGCCCAGCGACGCACGGACTTGCTTGATCGAGCTCGCCCAGTTACCGCGGACCAGCGCCATGTAGCGCTTGTCGACGCCATCACCGCGCAACGCGGTGTGCAAATGGCGCAACATGCTGCGTTTCTTGGCGATCATCAACAGGCCGGAGGTATCACGGTCGAGACGGTGAACCAGCTCGAGCTCTTTGCAATCGGGGCGCAACTGACGAAAGGCTTCGATCACCCCGAAAGTCAGGCCGCTACCGCCATGAACCGCAATGCCCGCAGGCTTGTTGATCACGATCAGGGCCTTGTCTTCGAAGACAATCGAGGCTTCGAGTCGCTGCAGCAACCCCTGCGCCAGTGGCACCGGGTCGTCGCGCTCGGGCACACGAACCGGCGGCACGCGCACGATATCGCCCGCCTGCAACTTGTACTCGGGCTTGATCCGACCTTTGTTCACACGCACTTCGCCCTTGCGCAAAATGCGGTAAATCAAGGTCTTGGGCACGCCTTTGAGTCGGGCGAGAAGGAAATTATCAATACGTTGGCCGGCATATTCCGGCGAGACCTCAAGCAGTTGTACGCCTGGAGTCGGGGGGGTAGTCGTCGTCATGCCGCGGATGATAACAATTTTTTATGGAATTGAAGCACTTAATCATTACTGCTATAGTCGCGAACGTCGCCAAAAGCGGCCTGGACAGCGGACCAACGGTCAAAAACCGGCCCTGACCAACGCAATTCACCAGGACGCGAGGCCGTCCTACGGGGCTTTCGCTACGTAACGGTGGAGTTTGCAGGTGTAACGAGCGCAGGTGACATGAGGCCTGAATCACGCCACAAAGCAGAGTTTTCCACTCGTTTTGCGCGCCATATTCACGGCCAGTTCACAAAGTGCAGTCAGCTGCGAATGACCCCGAGCGAAGGCATCGGAAACAACGCCTAAATTAGCCATGATGCGTGACCTCCCCCTTTCGGAGCTCACGGTAAATGCCAACCCGCTGCGGATTCTGCGCGCGGCAGCACCCGAATTATCAGGGATACGTGTAGGGTGGAGATGCACAACCGCCGGACTGTGTAGCAACAGGCTTTCTCAAGACGCTTCATCTCGTCCACAGCCGCTGGTTGATTCCTCCTCCTGACTGAGTGCTTAAGTAGCCACAGCAAGCAGGACGCGTACGTCGCGATGAAGGCCCACATTGGCCGGACTTCGCTGGACACGGGAAATGGCCAACCACTCCCGACGCACCTGACACCGACCGTGAGAAGTCGTGTGTGCCGAACGCCGTTTCCGGCAGCCCGGAAACCGACGGTACTACATGAAAAGAATGCTGATTAACGCAACTCAACCCGAAGAGTTGCGTGTTGCACTGGTAGATGGCCAGCGCCTCTACGACCTGGACATCGAATCCGGTGCACGCGAGCAGAAGAAGGCCAACATCTATAAAGGCCGGATTACTCGCATCGAACCAAGCCTCGAGGCTGCCTTTGTCGATTTCGGCTCTGAGCGCCACGGCTTCCTGCCCCTCAAAGAAATCTCCCGCGAATACTTCAAGAAAGCCCCGGAAGGTCGCGTCAACATCAAGGACGTCCTGAGCGAAGGCCAGGAAGTCATCGTTCAGGTCGAAAAAGAAGAGCGTGGCAACAAGGGCGCCGCCCTGACCACCTTCATCAGCCTGGCCGGTCGTTACCTGGTGCTGATGCCGAACAACCCGCGTGCCGGCGGTATCTCCCGTCGCATCGAAGGCGAAGAGCGCAATGAACTGCGTGAAGCCCTGAACGGCCTGGTTGCACCGGCCGACATGGGCCTGATCGTGCGCACTGCCGGCCTGGGCCGCAGCAGCGAAGAAATGCAGTGGGACCTCGACTACCTGCTGCAACTCTGGACTGCCATCAAGGAAGCCTCGCTGGATCGTTCCGCGCCGTTCCTGATCTACCAGGAAAGCAACGTGATCATCCGCGCGATCCGCGACTACCTGCGCCAGGACATCGGCGAAGTGCTGATCGACAGCGTTGAAGCCCAGGACGAAGCCCTGACCTTCATCCGCCAGGTGATGCCGCAGTACGCCAGCAAGATCAAACTGTACGAAGACAGCGTTCCGCTGTTCAACCGTTTCCAGATCGAAAGCCAGATCGAAACCGCTTTCCAGCGCGTCGTCGAACTGCCTTCCGGCGGTTCCATCGTCATCGACCCGACCGAAGCCCTGGTGTCCATCGACATCAACTCGGCGCGCGCCACCAAAGGCAGCGACATCGAAGAAACCGCCCTGCAGACCAACCTTGAAGCGGCCGAAGAAATCGCCCGTCAGTTGCGCCTGCGCGACATCGGCGGCCTGATCGTCATCGACTTCATCGACATGACCCCTGCCAAGAACCAGCGCGCCGTGGAAGAGAAAGTCCGCGAATGCCTGGAAGCCGACCGCGCTCGCGTGCAAGTCGGTCGCATCTCGCGCTTCGGCCTGCTGGAAATGTCCCGTCAGCGCCTGCGTCCGTCCCTGGGCGAAAGCAGCGGCATCGTCTGCCCGCGTTGCAACGGCACCGGCATCATCCGTGACGTTGAATCGCTGTCCCTGGCGATCCTGCGCCTGATCGAAGAAGAAGCCCTGAAAGACCGTACCGCCGAAGTTCGTGCACAAGTGCCGATCCCGGTGGCTGCGTTCCTGCTCAACGAAAAACGCAACTCGATCACCAAGATCGAACTGCGCACCCGCGCCCGCATCATCATTCTGCCGAACGATCACCTCGAGACGCCGCACTTCGAAGTGCAGCGCCTGCGTGATGACAGCCCGGAAGCGGCCACCAACCAGTCCAGCTACGAAATCGCCGCTGCCGCTGCCGAAGTGGAAGAAGTCCAGCCAGCCGCTGCAACCCGCACCCTGGTTCGCCAGGAAGCGGCGGTCAAGACAGCCCCGGCCCGCGCCAATGCTCCGGTTCCGACCGAAGTTGCCGCTCTGGCCCCTGCTCCGGCTGCCGTGCCAGAGCCAAGCCTGTTCAAAGGCCTGGTTAAGTCGCTGGTGAGCCTGTTTGCCACCAAGGAAGAGCCTGTCGCGCCGGTTGTGGTTGAAAAGCCTGCTGCCGAGCGTCCGGCCCGCAACGAAGAGCGTCGCAACGGTCGCCAGCAAAGCCGCAACCGTAATGTTCGCCGCGATGAAGAGCGCAAGCCTCGCGAAGAACGTGCACCGCGTGAAGAACGCGCCCCACGTGAACCGCGTGAAGAGCGCCAACCACGCGAAGTGCGCGAACCTCGCGAGACCCGCGAAGAAACTCCGGCAGTCGCCCGCGAAGAACGCGCACCACGCGCTCCTCGCGAAGAACGTGCCCCGCGCGCTCCGCGTGAAGATCGCAAGCCACGGGGTGAGCGCGAAGAACGCGTTCGTGAACTGCGCGAGCCTCTGGATGCCGCTCCGGCTACTCCGGCTGCTCCAGCCGCCGCTGCTACCGCTGAAGAGCGTCCAGCCCGCCAGCCACGTGAAGAACGCGCGCCACGCCCTCCGCGTGAAGAGCGTCAGCCACGTGCCGAACAAGCTGCCGCAGCCGAAGCTGAAGCTGAAGAAGAACTGACCACCAACGAAGAGCAACTGCAGGAAGAAGGTCAGGAAGGCGCCGAAGGCGATCGTCCACGCCGCCGCTCCCGTGGCCAGCGTCGTCGCAGCAACCGTCGCGAGCGTCAGCGTGACGCCAACGGCAATGTGATCGAAGGTTCGGAAGAGTCCGAGTCCGGCGAAAACGCTGAAGCACCAAGCGTTGCCGATCTGGCCGCCGGCCTGGCTGTCACCGCAGCCGTTGCCAGCAGCGTGATCAGCGCTCCAGCTGAAGCGCAAGCCAATGTGCAAGCCGAACGCGCCACTGCCGCTACCCTGGAAGCAGCTCCGGTTGAAGCGCCAGTCGTTGAAGCGACCACACCGGTCGAAGTCACCGCCTCGCCGGAAATCGAAGTAGCGCCAGCGCCAGAAGCTCAGCCAGCTGTTGAAGCGGCTGCCGAGCCAGCGCCAGTGGTAGAAACTCCTGCCGTGGCTGCAGAAGCGGTTGTTGAAACCGTGACTGAAACCGTGCGTGAAGTTCGCGAAGAGCAAACCGCATTCAACTGGGTTGCCGAGCCAGCCGTCGCTGAAGCCGCTGAAACCCAAGTGGCTGAAGCCATGGTTTCCGAGCCGGTGGTTGCTGCTGCAGAACCGGCTCCAGCGCCGGTGGTTGAAGCGCCAGTCGTTGAAGCACCGGTCGTTGCCGAAGCACCTGCACCGGTAGTCGAAGCCGCTCCTGTCAGCGCCCTGACGCCAAGTGGCCGTGCGCCTAACGACCCACGTGAAGTGCGTCGTCGCAAGCGTGAAGCCGAGCGTCTGCAGAAGGAAGCTGAACTGGCTGCCGCTGCTGCTCCGGCTGAAGCGGTTGTTGCTGCCGAGCCTGCACCGGTTGCTGCTGAAGTGGTTGAGGCAGCGCCTGCCCCGGTCGCTGAAGTGGCTGCCGAGCCGGTTGAGTCGGTGATCCACGAAGCGCCGCGCTCCGTTCAGAAAACGGTAGAGCAACACGAGCAAGCCGAGGAAAAAGAACACGAGCCTAAACCTCTCGTCTGATTCCATCGGCCACTGAAAAGCCCCGCCTGGTGATCCAGGCGGGGCTTTTTTATATCAGGACTTCACGACAATCCATTGTAGGAGCGAGCCTGCTCGCGATAGCGGTGGATCAGATTGCATCTCTGCTGGATGCCAGATCGCTATCGCGAGCAAGCTCGCTCCTACAGGGGATCCAGGTAGATCTGAAGATCTATGCGGGGCTAAAGATCAATGCCTGCGGCACATCCACATCCCACACCACACCAGGATCATCCACTGTCACTTCAACTACCCGCCCTTGGGCAAACAGCGATTTGGCGCCACGATCCCCCGATAGCGCCATCAACCCCGCCGCGAAGTCCCGTCCGAACCCGACCGGATGCCCGCACTCACCGCTCTGCACAGGCACGCTGATACTGTCATCGCCAATACCCGCCACCACTTGCCCGATACTGGATGGCAGGATGAACGGCATATCCCCCAGCACCATCAGCCAGCCATCGAGTTGCTTGCAGGCAGCGACTCCCGCCGCAATGCTGTCGCCCATTCCCGTCGATTCGATCAGTACAATCTCGCAACCATAGGCCTGAGCCATGCGAATAACCTGCGGGCGGTCAGCGGTCGTCACCAGCACGCGCTTGTCCAGCGTCGCCGGAAGGTTGACCAACGTATGCTCGATGACGGACCGCACCACACCGTCACGCCCGGTGCAATCGGCCAGCAATTTATCCTTTTCGGCGCCCGCCACCTGACGAAAGCGGCTGCCCTGCCCCGCCGCCAGCACGACGACGCCAATGGACTCGCTCATACCCTCTCCTGCAAGACTTTCTTCTGCTTCAGTTCGACGCCGTTTTTGACCGCCACGATTTCCGCCATGAGCGACAAGGCAATTTCCGCTGGATTATGACTGCCAATGTGCAAACCGATCGGACCATGCAAGCGGTCAATCGCCGGTTGCGACAAACCCAGTTGAGCCAGGTTTTCCCGGCGCTTCTGGCTGTTGACCCGCGACCCCAGCGCCCCGACGTAAAAAGCCCTGGAATCCAGGGCCGTGAGCAGCGCCATGTCGTCCAGACGCGGATCATGGGTCAAGGCCACGATGGCCGTGCGTTCATCGGTCGCGATATTCAACACCGCCTCATCCGGCATGCCCGAAACGAATCGTCCGTGCTGCTCCTCCCAGCCGTAGACGAACTCGCTACGCGGATCGCAAATCAGCACCTCGAAATCCAGCAGGCGGGCCATTTCAGCGACATAGCGCGATAGCTGCCCCGCGCCGATCAGCAGCAAGCGCCAGCGCGGGCCATAGATCGCACGCAAGGTCTGTCCATCGAACGTCAACACGTCAGCTTTATTGGCCGGCTGCAAAAGCACTTCGCCGGTGGCCAGGTTCAGTTCACGGGCAACGATTTCATGGGCCTCGCAACGGGCGAGCAATTGCTCGACCCAAGCCCCATCGTCGATACGCTCCTCGGTCAAGCGCAAGGTGCCACCGCAGGGTAAGCCGAAACGTGCGGCTTCCTCGCGGGTCACGCCGTAGGTGATCAATTGCACCGGCGGCCCGTCAAGCGCAAGGCGTCCGTCGTGCAGCCGGGCGATCAAGTCATCTTCGACACACCCGCCCGAGACCGAACCAATCACCATGCCGTCTTCACGCAAGGCCAGCATGGCGCCGGGTGCCCGGGGCGCAGTGCCCCAGGTTTCGACCACGCTGTACAACACCACCCGCTGACCGGCGCGATGCCATTGCAACACACTGCGCAGGACGTTCAGATCGGCGCTGTCCATCAGGCGCCAGCCTTCTGCCAGCCCGACAGCTGATAACGAACCGGCAGGTTGCGGATGCGTTTGCCGGTGGCCGCAAAGATCGCATTGCACAGTGCCGGTGCAATCGGTGGCACGCCCGGCTCACCCACACCGCCCAATGGCACGTTGCCCGGCGGCGTCACCAGATGCACGGCCACCTCTTTTGGTGCCAGGGACATGCGCGCCACTTCGTACATGTGGAAGTTATCCTGCTGGACCTTGCCGTCCTTGAAGCTGATTTCCCCCAGCACCGCATTCCCCAGGCCCATGACGCAGGCACCTTCGAACTGCGCGCGAATGCGCTCGGGATTGATCTGTGGTCCGCAATCGACGGCGATGTCGGCCTTGTGCACCACCAACGTGCCGTCGTCTTTGACCTCCACTTCGATCACCGCCGCCACATACGTCACGAAGCTGTAATGCACCGCCAGTCCCAGACCGCGGCCCTTGGGCAACTCGCGCCCCCAACCGGCGGCCTTGGCGGCGGTCTCCAGTACCGTGCGCAGGCGCGCGGTGTCGATCGGATAACGCTCGGGGGATTCGCCGTAGTTCCACTCGTCACTCAAGGTTCGCGGATCGATCTGACGGTCCGGACCGAGCAATCTGATCTGGTACTTCAGCGGATCCTCCCCGGCCTTGTGCGCCAGCTCATCGATAAAACTCTGGATCGCGAAACCATGGGGAATGTTCGACACCGAGCGATACCAGCCGACGCGGGTGTGCACCGTTGCTTCGGGGTTCTCCAGGCGAATGTTGGGGATCGCATACGCCATGTTGGTGAATCCCATGCCCAGTTCGAACGCTGCCTCATGGTTCATGCCCGGTGCAAACAACGCGGTGATGCTCGGGGCCACCGTGCGGTGCAACCAGCCGGATGGCAGGCCATCCTTGTTCAGGCTGGCCTTGAGGTATTCGGCCGATACGGTGTGGAAGTAAGAACAATGAATGTCGTCTTCGCGGGTCCATTGCACCCGCACCGCTTTACCGGGGAATTCCTTGGCGAGGATGGCGGCTTCGATGATGAAGTCAGGCTTGGACTTGCGCCCGAACCCGCCCCCGAGCAAGGTCACGTTGAACGTGACATTGTCGAACGGCAGGCCCAGGCGTTCACCGATCCGTTCCCGGGTGACCTGCGGCGCCTGGCTTGGCCCCCAGGCTTCGCAGGCACCGTCCGTGAACCGCGCAATGGCGACCATCGGTTCCATCGGCGACTGTGACAAATGCGGCAAGTAGTAGGAGGCTTCCAGGGTGCTGTCGGCGCTGGCCATGGCCTTGTCGATGTTGCCGGTATTGCGCACCACCTTGCCGGGCTTGAGCGAGGCTGCTTCAAGTTCCTTGCGATAGGCGATCGAGTCGTAGCTGGCATTGGGGCCGTCGTCCCACTCGATTATCAGCGCCTCGCGGCCCTTGATCGCCGCCCAGGTATTGCTCGCCACCACGGCGATACCGCCCAAGGGCTGGAACTCCGAAGGCAACGGACGGCTTTCGATCTGCACCACCTTGACCACGCCGGGGACTTTCATCGCCGCGCTGCCATCGAAGCTTTTGACCTTGCCGCCATACACCGTGGGCCGCGCAATGGTCGCATACAGCATGCCGTCGAAATGCACGTCGGCGCCGTACACCGCCCGGCCATTGACGATGTCCTCCCCATCGATGGCCTTGGTGCCTTCCTTGCCGATGTAACGGAACTCAGCCGGCTGCTTGAGCTTCAGGCTGTCGCGGGCCGGAACCGGCAAGGCGCCTGCGGCGGAGGCCAGGGCGCCATATCCGAGCTCGCGACCAGAAGGCTCATGGACGACCTTGTGCAGTTGCGCATGGCATTCACCGACCGGCACTTTCCATTGTGCGGCGGCGGCCTGTTCGAGCATGGTCCGTGCGGCGGCACCGCAGCGACGCATCGGCTCGTACCAGTGACGCATGCTGCGCGAGCCGTCGGTGTCCTGGTTGCCGAAGCGCACTTCATCGCCGGGGGCCTGCTGCACCTTGACCATCGCCCAGTCGGCTTCCAGTTCATCGGCCACCACCATGGTCAAGCTGGTGCGCACGCCCTGGCCCATCTCCGAGCGGTTGCAGATCACGGTCACCGTGCCATCGGCGGCGATGCTGACATACACCTTAGGGTCATCGACCCAGCCATGGGGCATGCCGTCGGCGCCGAATTTTTTCTCTTTCTCTTCGGCAAACGCGTCCTGCCAGCCCCAACTCGCGGCGACGACCAATGCACCGGCTGCGCTGACACCTTTGATAAAACCACGCCGACTGAGATTGCTCAGGGCGAAATCATTCGGTAACCGGCTCATGCCTTGGCCTCCTTCAGGTGAGTGGAGGCCTGGCGGATCGCGGTCTTGATGCGGTTGTAGGTGCCGCAGCGACAGATGTTGCCGACCATGGCTTCTTCGATCTGCTCATCGCTGGGGTTCGGATTGGTCTTGAGCAGCGCCGTCGCCGACATGATTTGCCCACCCTGGCAGAAGCCGCATTGGGCGACTGCCGTGTCGAGCCAGGCTTGCTGCACGACTTTGCCGATCGGATCGGCGTGCAGGTTGTCGATGGTGCTGACATTCTGTCCGGTGACTGAACCGATGGGCGTGATGCAACTGCGGGCCGGAGCCCCTTCGATATGAATGGTGCAGGCCCCGCACAGGCCCATGCCGCAGCCGAACTTGGTGCCGTTGTAACCGGCCACGTCGCGGATCGCCCAGAGCAGCGGCATGTCCTCGGTGACGTCGAGTTGATGGTCTTGACCATTGAGCTTCAGGGTAATCATGGGCACGCCCGCATGGATCTTGAGTTGTGGGGTCGAGCAATCTGCCGCGGGATCTCGGTGGGTCGCACGCAGATCGACTCAGGCTAATGGGCTCTCTTGTGCAGACGCAGACGTCTGCACCGGGCCTTTGGTGGAGCAAGAGTGTGCATCGTTAGCTGACTAAGTTAACCGAGCATTAACAAAAAAGCCCTGCACGATAAACATCGTGCAGGGCTTTTTGATCCGTCGTGAAAGCTTAGCTCAATACCGGTTTGGCTCCATTTCCAGATCGACATGGAAACGCTCGAAAATGTCTTTCTGGATGCGCTGCGCCAGGTTCAGCAATTGCAGGCCCGTTGCGCCGCCATAGTTGACCAGCACCAGCGCCTGCAATTTATGCACGCCAGCGTCAGCCTCACGGAAACCCTTCCACCCTGCCCGCTCGATCAACCAACCGGCGGCCAGCTTCATCTGCCCGTCGGGTTGCGCATAGGCCACCAGGTCCGGGTACTCACCCTTGAGTCGTGCAGCCAGCGCCGCCGACACCAGAGGGTTCTTGAAGAAGCTGCCGGCATTGCCGAGTACGGCCGGGTCCGGGAGTTTTTCGTTGCGGATGCTGCAAATGGCCTGACTGACATCGCTGGCGGTCGGATGCTCGATGCCTTGTTCGGTCAGGCGCTGACGCACCGGGCCGTACTCCAGATGCAGATGCGCTGCGCGGTCGAGGGCGAAACGCACACGCAATATCAACCAACGCCCTGGCTCCTGCTTGAACAGGCTGTCGCGGTAAGCGAAGTTGCACTCCGCCAGGCTGAAATCGCGCAGTTCGCCGCTCTGGCGATCGAGGGCGGTCAGGCCGGCGAACACGTCCTTGATCTCGACCCCATAGGCGCCGATGTTCTGCATCGGTGCCGCGCCGACGGTGCCGGGAATCAGGCTGAGGTTTTCCAGGCCGGACAACCCCAGGGACAGTGTGTGTTGCACAAAGGGATGCCAAGGCTCGCCCGCCTCGGCCTCAATCACCACTTTGCTGCCGTCATCGCTCAGCACGCGAATTCCGCGAGTGGCCATGCGCAGCACCAGCGAATCGATATCCGCCGTCAGCAGCAGGTTGCTGCCACCGCCAATCACCAGCACCGCAACCTCGTGTTCCAGACCATAGGCCAGGGCTTCGCGCACATCGGTGTCGCTATGGGCCTCGGCAAACAGCCGAGCCTCAACGTCCACGCCAAAGCTGTTGAACGGCTTGAGCGAAACCTGCGATTGAACCTGCAAACTCATAACCGTCCCTTCAATTCGATCACCAGTAAATCACTGGCGTGCTCGATCAGGTCAAGCACCTGCTCGAAGCCTTGCTCGCCGTCGTAGTACGGGTCCGGCACTTCTTCGACTGGCGACTGGTAACGGCGCAGGAACAGGTCGAGTTCGGCCTTGCCCTTGGCCGGCTGCAAGGCCTTGAGGTTTCGCAGGTTGCTGTTGTCCATCGCCAGGATCAGGTCGTAGGTGACGAAATCGGCGCGGCTGACTTGCCGGGCACGCTGGGTGGACAAGTCATAACCACGCAGCTTAGCCGCGGCCTGACTGCGCTTGTCCGGCGCCTTGCCGACATGCCAGTCACCGGTGCCGGCGGAAGCGACTTCGACCCGATCAGCCAGACCCGCTTCACGCAATTTGTGCCGCAGCACGCCTTCGGCCGTGGGTGAACGGCAGATGTTGCCCAGGCAGACAAACAGAACCCGCATCACGCCTCCAGTAGGCGACGAACGCGCTCGAGGTCTTCAACGGTATCGACACCGGCTGGCGGTGCGATCAGTGCGTCGGCCACATGGATCCGCACGCCGTGCCACAGGGCTCGCAGCTGTTCGAGCGACTCGGTGTTTTCCAGCCAGCACGGGCCCCAGCTGACGAAATCCTGCAGGAAACCGGCGCGGTAGGCGTAGATGCCGATATGGCGGCGGTACGGCACACCTTCGGGCAACTGCTCACGGTTTACGGCGAACGCATCCCGCGCCCACGGCAAGGTGGAACGACTGAACGTCAGCGCCAGGCCATTGAGGTCGCTGACGACCTTGACCACATTGGTATTGAACAGGGATTCCACGTCTTCGATCGGCTCGGCCAAGGTGGCCATGCGCGCTTCGGTATGAGCAGCCAGGTTGACGGCGACCTGGTCGATCACGCTCGGCGGGATCAGCGGTTCGTCGCCCTGGACGTTGACCACGATGGCGTCGGGCGCCAGGCCCAGCTTCGCCGCGACTTCGGCCAAGCGGTCGGTGCCGGAGTTGTGGTCTTCACGGGTCAGTACCACTTCTGCGCCGAAGCCCTTGCAGGCCTCGATAATGCGCGCATCGTCAGTGGCGACGACCACACGCTCGGCGCTGCTTTTGCTCGCCTGTTCCCAGACGTGCTGGATCATCGGCTTGCCAGCGATCAGCAGCAGCGGCTTGCCCGGCAGGCGGGTGGAGGCGAAACGTGACGGAATTACGACGGTAAAGGCTGTGGTCATTTGTCCAGGCGCTCATCGGTGGTCAGGGTGCGGGCTTCGGATTCGAGCATCACCGGGATACCGTCGCGAATCGGGTAGGCCAGGCCTGCGCCCTTGCTGATCAGCTCGGTCTTGTCGGCGCTGAGCTTGAGCGGGCCTTTGCAGACCGGGCAAGCGAGGATATCGAGCAATTTGGTGTCCATGAGCATTCCCTGGAAAAATGGAGTTAAGGCAACAAACGAGCCGGTAACAGGCGCATCAGCTGTGTGTCGAACCAGGCCACGAAGGCCGGCGACGGCACGGCATCGACCGCCAGGTACCACCAGTCGGCGGCGGCAAAGGCACGGCATTTCACCGCGTCTTTTTCCGTCATCACCAACGGCAATGACGGCGTGAAATTCAAAGCCTCCACGCTGTATTCGGCGTGGTCGGCAAACGCATGTGGAACCGGCTTCCAGTGTAGCGTTTCGAGGGTCTTGAAGAAACGTTGCGGATTGCCGATGCCGGCCACCGCGTGCAGGGCCTGGCCGCTGGGGAAGTGGTCGAGGGGGCGCCGTTCGCCGCTGCGCAGATTGACCAGCGCGGTGGATTGCAATTGAAAGGCAAATCCATCATCGCGGTCAGTCGCGGCACCGTTGTAGAGCACCGCGTCGACGCTTTGCAGGCGCTCGACCGGTTCACGCAATGGCCCGGCAGGCAGGCAACGACGGTTGCCCAGGCCGCGAGCGGCGTCGATCAACACCAGTTCCAGGTCGCGGGCCATGCGGTAGTGCTGCATGCCGTCGTCAGACAGGATCAGGTCCAGCGGCTCACTGGCCAGCAACGCTTTGACAGCGTTGCTGCGGTTGGGGTCGATCATCAGCGGTACACCCGTGCGCTGGACGATCAGCAACGGCTCGTCACCCGCGATGTCGGCGCTTTGTTCGGCTTCAACTCGCCATGGCAATTGCGGCGGTTTAGCGCCGTAGCCGCGGCTGACCACGCCGACCCGCAGGCCGCTGCGCTGGCAGTGCTCGATCATCCATAGAATCAGCGGCGTCTTGCCGGTGCCACCCACGGTGATGTTGCCGACCACGATCAGCGGCACCGGCGGCTGATAGATCTCGCCCTCACCCGCCAAAAAGCGCTTGCGCTTGTTCATGACCACGCGCCGGTACAGCCACTCCAGTGGCTGCAACAGCTTCAGGGCCGGATGACCCGCGTACCACGCGGCCAGCAATCGATCGGACATGGCCATCAGGACGCGGGGGGCGCCGCTTCGATGGTGGTCATGCGCAAGTGACTGAAACCGAGTTTGCCGGCCGCATCCATGGCAGTCACCACGGACTGATGCTGAGTCTTGCCGTCAGCGCTGATGGACAGCGGTCGGTTAGTGTCGCCGTTGGCTGCTTTTTGCAGCGCGTCCATCAACGAGGCCAGGTCACTTTTTGGCAGAATCTGGTTGTTCACCGAGTACACACCGTCGGCGCTGATGGCGATCTCCAAAGGCTTGCTCTGATCGTCGGCGGGTGTGCCGCTGACGGCTTCCGGCAGATCGACGCGCAACTGGGTTTCACGGGTAAAGGTGGTGGTCACCACGAAAAACAGCAGCAGGACAAACACCACGTCAATCAGCGACACGAGGTTGATGTCCACGTTCTCCCGTTGCTTGCGGCGGAATTTCACGCTTTGCCCTCAGCCAGATCAACGTCACGGTCGCCCTGCACCACTTCAACCAGCTTGATGGCTTCCTGCTCCATGCCCACGACGAGCTCATCAATGCGCCGTTGCAGAAACCGGTGGAAGAACACCGAGGGGATACCGACAATCAGGCCCGAAGCCGTGGTAATCAAGGCTTTGGAAATACCGCCGGCCAGCACTGCGGCGTTGGTCGTCATACCCGTGCCCATGAACGAACTGAAGATATCGATCATGCCCAACACGGTACCCAGCAGACCCAGCAACGGCGCCATGGCGGCGATGGTGCCCAGCGCGTTGATGTAGTGCTCCAGCTCGTGGATCACCCGGGCAGCGGCCTCTTCGATGCACTCCTTCATGATCTCGCGACCATGTCTGGAGTTGGCCAGGCCGGCCGCCAGGATCTCGCCCAACGGGGAGTTGGCGCGCAGTTCCTTGAGTTTTTCCTTATTGAGCTGTTTGTCCTTGATCCAGACCCAGACCTGCCCGAGCAAATGCTCCGGGGTCACGCGGCTGGCGCGCAGGGTCCAGAGACGCTCGGCGACGATCGCCATGGCCGCGATGGAACTCAGAATGATCGGCAGCATCATCCAGCCGCCGGATTTGACCAATTCCCACACAGTGACAGTCCCCTCGAAAAAGTGCGCCACTCTAACATAGGGGGGGCAAGCACCGAAGACCGTGGTGACGCAACCGGTCGGGCTTTGATAATGCCCGGTCATTGGTCCGAGGGCGGCGGATCGCGCCAGAAACGCCGTTCCTGGCGCATTGACCACGGCGGCTCGGAGCGCCCCAGTTGCAGACGAATGGCACCCTGTTCGACGCTGTCGTAGATCGCCATTCCACGTTTTTGATAACGCGCGATGACCGTGGGATGCGGATGGCCAAACGAATTGCCCTGCCCGCGGGAGATCAGCGCACCTTTAGGTTGCAGGACATCCAGCAGGGCCCTGGACGACGAACTGCGACTGCCATGGTGTGGCGCCTGCAGCCAGTCGATAGGCAGGGCCAATGGACTGTCCAGCAGGGCTCTCTCGGCGGCGGCATCAATGTCGCCACTCAACAGCAACCGTTCGCCATTGGCCTCGATCAGCAAGACACAGGAGTTCTGGTTGCTGTCGCCGGCCAATGGCCAGTGCCAAAGCTGGAAATAGACGCCGTCCCAGGCCCATTGCCGACCGCTCTCACAACGCTCGGCCTGCAACTCCACCGGCAAGTCTGACGGTTCACCACTGACCACCTGTTTCACCGGCAAGCCCTTGGCAACTGCCCGGGCACCGCCGGCATGATCGGCATGGGCGTGGCTGATCAGCATCAGGTCGAGGCCCGTCACCCCCAGTTTGCGCAACGCCGGCAGCACCACCCGCTCCCCTTGGTCGAGTTCACCGAAACGCGGTCCGGCGTCATACAGCATCGTGTGATGCCGAGTGCGCACCAGGATCGCCAGGCCCTGACCGACATCCAGTTGCCAGACTTCGGCCATGCGTTCCTGCAACATCGGCCTGGGCGAAAAAACCAGCATCAACAGCATGGGCCACCCTAACGGGCGCATCGGTACGCCTCGCGGCAGCAATAGCAAGAAGGCGCCAATGGCACCGATTACCCAGGCCCATAGCGGGACTGTTGCGGGCACCCACGCGGGAACCTGACCGGAGACGAGCCCCAATCCCCTGAACCACCCGTCGATCAGGCCACCCGCCAGCCACAGTAATTTCTCACCCACGTAAGGCACCGGCAGCAACAGCGTCCCGAGCAACGCCGGTGGCAGCACCACCAGACTGATCCAGGGTACCGCGAACAAATTGGCCAGCGGCCCACTGAGACTGATTGGCAACCCCAAAGCCAGTAACAACGGACAAAGGCCGATTGCAATCAGCCACTGGGCACGGGTCCAGGTCTGCCACCAGCGCCACGGTCCCAATCGGCCGCCGAAGGTCAATATCAAGACTGCCACGGCCGCGAAAGACAGCCAGAAACCAGGCTGAAGACTCGCCAGCGGCGCCAGCAGCAATATGCCGTTGAGTGCCAGCAACAGCGGCCACCATGCACCGAGATGTCGGAACCGTAGACGCCACAACAACACCAGACCAATCATCACGCAGGCCCGTCGCACCGGCACCCCGAAACCGGCCAGCATCCCGTAACCGAGCGCAGCGGCGAATGCCAGGCCACACGCCCAGGGCAACCATGGCAGACGGTTCGGCCATAGCCCAAAGCGGGCCAGGCCGGCGATCAGCAGATACACGACTCCCGCCAGCAATCCGATGTGCTGCCCGGAAATCACCAACAGATGCACCGTGCCGGTGTCCTGCAATACCTGCCAGTCTTCCCGACTCAGCCCGGCACCGTCCCCGAGCACCAACGCCGTCAACGCGCCGCTTCGCCCTTGGGCATCAACCGCCAGCAAACGCTGACGGATGGCATCGCGCCAGGCCCATCGGGCTGGCGCAAGGCGTTCGCCCTCCTTCACCGTCCCGGTCGCCCCGATGCGTTGTGCCAGCAACCAGGCCTGGTAGTCGAATGCCTGCGGGTTGAGGAGCCCGACCGGGCGCTTCAGCTTGACTGCCAGGCGCCAGCGTTCGCCACTGTTCACCGGCGCCCCGCCATACCAGGCCAGCCGCATTTGCCGCGGCAGCCGGGTACGTCGGGACTGGATGTCGGTCAATTCGAAACGCACGACACCGTCATCTTGCCGGGGCAAGCCTGTGACCCGCCCTTCGACCCAGCGGGTTTCGCCGTCCAGGGCCGGCGGCAACCGGTCATCCAGCGCCCACTGCGCATTCGCGCAGGCCCAGCTCAAACCGAACAGGTAAAACGCCACCGGCCAGGTCCTGAACGGCAGCAACATCAAACCCGCCACCGGCATCGCCAGCCACAACCAGACCGGCGGCAATGCCGGTAAAAAACGCAAGGTCAGCAGACCCAACGCCAGCGCCATCATCCCTGTGCGCATAAACCCGTCCTTGAGAGTACCCTCCAAGGCTTAGCCCGCCCGTCGCATGGGCATCGTCAATAATTGTCACAAAGTCTGAATGGGCAGTTCATAGAATCCAGACATACTTGCCACCCTGACCGACCGAGAAGCCTTATGCCCCGGCGCTTATTCAAACGTTACATGCCAGACCCGATGAGCATCAGGGAACACAAGTCCTTACGCTTTCTCGGCACGCTGTTGCATGACCCGAACCTCTGGCACCTCAACCGCCACTCCGTTGCCCGCGCCATGGCCGTGGGCCTGTTCGCCGCGTTCCTGCCGATCCCGCTGCAGATGCTGCTGGCGGCCATCCTCGCCATCATCGTGCGCGGCAACATGCCGATTGCCGTGAGCCTGGTCTGGCTGACCAACCCGATCACCATGCCCGCCGTGTTCTTTTGCACCTACCAGACCGGCGCCTGGCTGATGGACGTCCCCGCCCGGCAGTTGCCGGACTCGCTGACCTGGGAATGGATCAGCGGCGAAATCTCGACCTTGTGGCAACCGTTTCTGCTGGGTTCGGTGGTAACCGGGCTGGTACTCGGGGCACTGGCCTACTTCCTGGTAATGATGTATTGGCGCTGGTGGGTGGCCCGGCAATGGAAGCGGCGCAAGAAGAGCCGGATGTGAGAATGCAAAACGGCCTCCACTTGGGAGGCCGTTTTTTTTGCGGTGTCTGGGCTGACGCCATCGTCGGAACGCCGCCCGGAGCAAGCTCGCTCCCACAGGGGATCTACTTTGCGACATGGATCGAGTGTGGGAGCGAGCTTGCTCGCGATGCAGACGACTCGGTCGTCTTCAAGTACGCATCCCACGCCCGCTGACCAGCAACCGTGCACTACCGAGATACAGCACCACGGTCGCCACCAGCATGAAGGCGATCGCCACGCTGATCCGGATATCCGACACGCCGAGAATGCCGTAACGGAATGCGTTGACCATGTGCAGCACCGGGTTGGCCAGGGACACGGTCTGCCAGAACGGCGGCAGCAAGGTGATCGAGTAGAAGACCCCGCCCAGGTAGGTCAGTGGCGTCAGCACGAAGGTCGGAATGATCGAAATGTCATCGAAGTTGCGCGCAAACACGGCGTTGATGAAGCCCAGCAGCGAGAAGATCGTCGCGGTCAGCACCACCACCAGAATGGTCACGCCCAGGTGATGCACCTGCAAATGGGTGAAGAACAGTGACAGCAGGGTCACGATGATCCCCACCATCAAGCCACGCAGCACGCCGCCCAGGGTGTAGCCGATCAGAATGGTGTGCGGCGACAGCGGCGAGACCATCAGTTCTTCGATGGAACGCTGGAACTTGCTGCCGAAGAAACTCGATACCACGTTGCCGTAGGAGTTGGTGATCACCGACATCATGATCAGCCCCGGCACGATGTACTCCATGTAAGTGAAGCCACCCATGTCGCCGATTTGCCGACCGATCAGATTACCGAAGATCACGAAGTACAGGACCATGGTGATGGCCGGCGGCAGCAAGGTCTGCGGCCAGATCCGGGTGAAACGCCGGACTTCACGGTAAACGATGGTGTTGAGGGCAACGAGGTTGGGGCGCAGCTCGGAACTCATACCGCCACCTTCGACAGATTTTTCTCCACCAGGGACACGAACAACTCCTCGAGGCGATTGGTTTTGTTACGCAGGCTCAGCACTTCGATGTTCTGTTGCGCCAACTGGGTGAACAGCGCGGTGATGCCCATGGACTTGTCCACCTGGACTTCCAGGGTATGGCTGTCGATCAGTCGGGACGGATAGCCGAGCAACTGAGGGGCTACTTGCAAGGTGTTCTTCATATCCAGCAGGAACGTTTCCACATGCAATTGGCTCAGCAACTGCTTCATGCTGGTGTTCTCGACGATGGTGCCGTGGTCGATGATGCCGATGTTGCGGCACAACTGCTCAGCCTCTTCCAGGTAGTGGGTGGTGAGGATGATGGTGATGCCTTTCTGGTTCAGCTCGGTGAGGAAGCTCCACATCGAGCGACGCAGTTCGATGTCCACCCCGGCGGTCGGTTCGTCGAGGATCAGCAGGCGCGGTTCATGAACCAGCGCGCGGGCGATCATCAGGCGCCGCTTCATGCCGCCGGACAGTGAACGCGACGGCACGTCCTTCTTGTCCCAAAGGCCGAGCTGGGTCAGGTACTGTTCGGCGCGTTCCTTGGCGATTTTCGCCGGGATGCCGTAGTAGCCGGCCTGGGTCACGACGATGTCGAAGGTCTTTTCGAACTGGTTGAAGTTGAATTCCTGAGGCACCACGCCGATGCAGCGCTTGAGCTGCGCAGGATTCCTGTCCAGGTCGTGACCGAAGATATTCACCGTGCCGCTGGTCTTGTTCACCAGGGTCGAGAGAATCCCGATGGTCGTGGATTTGCCGGCGCCGTTCGGGCCGAGCAAAGCGAAAAAGTCACCTTCGGCGACATCCAGATCGATACCACTCAGGGCCTGGAAACCGTTGCCGTAGGTTTTGGTTAGCTGCCGGATGGACAGAGCGGAACTCATATCTGATTTACGCACCAAGAAGGGAAAAAAGGTCAGGTAAGGGCGGGCGGCGCGCATCGCAACCACGTCGCATCAGCGCAATGGTGCTTGTCGCCGCCACACAAGTACAGTCAAGTGTGTCGATAGTGAGTATTAAGTCAACGCGGTCATAACGGCTTTACGATACGCCGGACGCTGTTTCAACCGTGCGTACCAGGCCTGCAGATGCGGCTGTGGCGCACGCTCGATCGGCATCTCGAACCAGGCATAAATGAAACTGCCCAGGGGAATATCGCCCATGCCGATTTCGTCTCCGGACAGGTAGGGCTTGTTCGTCAACGCCTGATCGGCCATCGCCAGCAGCGTGTCGCATTCCTTGATCGCCGCCTTGATGGCGGGCCAGTCCTGCTGGTCTGCCGGGGTACGCAGCACGCCCCAGAACACGGTGCGGAACGGACCGGCAAAGCTCGAAGTGGTCCAGTCCATCCACTTATCGGCAGTGGCGCGGGCCTTAAGATTGTTCGGGTACCAGGCCGTGCCGTCGGCATGCAAGGCCATCAGGTAACGCACGATGGCGTTGGATTCCCACAGCACGAAGCCATCGTCTTCGATCACCGGCACCCGACCGTTGGGGTTCATCGCGCGGTACTCGGGCGTATCGACGACACCAAAGGCGCCACCGGCATCGATGGCCTCGTAGGCCAGTCCCAGTTCTTCGGCGGCCCACAATGGCTTTCTGACATTCGACGAGTTTTTCCGACCCCAGATCTTCAGCATGACCGCCTCTTTTTCGGTAAGTGGGCAGGCAGCATACGCCGGATCAGGCGCGACTCAAATCGCTCTGCATGTCGCCCAACAGCGGTTGCTGTTGCTCGCCGAACAGGTGCGGATAGCATTTTTCCAGGTGTTCGAAAAAGAACGTTTCAGGTACGTCGGCGAACTGGCCGTGATCGACGAGGTACTCCATCAGCTTCGCGCCATCGCGGTTGAAGGGATGAAAAACGCTGTCGTTGATCCCGTCGAATTCCAGCGGCGCCACATTGAACAGGTCGCAGAGTTTGCGGTTGAACGCTGGCGTCGCCTTGACCCAGCGATCCTGCAAATAGAACTCGGTGTAGCCGTGCATGGCGAACATATCGCTCTTGAGCAACTCAAGCAGCCGTGGCGTCGACAAATGATTGCGCACATCCGCCAGGCCGATCCGCGCGGGAATCGCGCAATGCCGCGCCGCACCTGCCAGCAGCGTGGCCTTGGGTACGCAGTAACTCTCTCCGGCCGCCAGCGCATAACTGCCGCGCAGGGTTTGCGGATCGCGACTGAACGTGTACGGGTTATAGCGCACCGCTTCGCGCACGGCGTAATAGAGACTGATCGCCTGCGCAAGCGGATCGCGACTGGCGCCACGGTGTTGTTCGGCGAACTCCACCACGGACGGGTGGTCACTATCGATGAAGCGGCCGGGACTCAGATACTCGTGCATGAGAATAATCTCCTGGGGAAGCCCCGAGTCTAGCGAGCGCTTGAGCACAGAGATAACGACGTTTCGGCCAAACATGGGCGCTTTGCCGCTCGCTCGATGAACGCTTTCCCACGATTCCAATCACATCGCTGTGACCTGCCTGTTTTGCGGATGCCGTCTAAGCTCTGTGGGCTGGTTCGCCCTGGTTTCACGGAGGAATGAATATGCTGTTGTTGTGGATACTGGTTCTGCTGGTCGGGATTGCTTATTTGGCCCACCGCCGCATCGCCCCGCTGCCCGCCCTGGTCATCGTGGCCGTCTATATCGTGGCAATGGGCGCTTTCAGCCGTGCGCCGGGCTGGTTGTTGCTGGTTTACTGGGTGTTGATCGCCGCCGTCGCCGCGCCCTTGCTGCTGCCCGACCTGCGCCGCAAATTGCTCAGCGCGCCGATGTTCAACTGGTTCCAGAAAACCCTGCCGCCCATGTCGCAAACCGAACGCGACGCCATCGACGCCGGCACGGTCTGGTGGGACGGCGAACTGTTCAGTGGCCGTCCGGACTGGAGCAAACTGCTGTCCTATCCCAAAGCGCAATTGAATGAAGAGGAACAGGCTTTCATCGACGGGCCGACCGAAACACTCTGCACCATGGTCAATGAATGGCAGCTCGGTCAAACCATGGACCTGCCGCCGGAAGTCTGGACCTTCATCAAGGACAACGGCTTTTTCGCCCTGATCATCCCCAAGGAGTTTGGCGGCAAGGGCTTCTCTGCCTATGCCCACTCGCAAGTGGCGATGAAACTGGCGAGCCACAGTGGCGACCTCGTAACCACCGTGATGGTCCCCAACTCCCTCGGCCCGGCCGAACTGTTGCTGCATTACGGTACCGACGAACAACGCAATCATTACCTGCCACGCCTGGCACGCGGCGACGATATCCCGTGCTTTGCCCTTACCGGCCCGCTGGCCGGCTCCGACGCCGGCGGCATGCCGGACTCCGGAGTGATCTGCAAAGGTGAATGGCAGGGTCAGGAAGTCCTCGGCCTGCGCCTGAACTGGGAAAAGCGCTACATCACCCTCGGCCCGGTGGCCACCCTCCTCGGCCTGGCCTTCAAGGCTTACGACCCGGATCACCTGCTGGGCGACAAGGAAGACCTGGGCATCAGCCTGGCGCTGATTCCGACCGACACCGCCGGCGTCGAGATCGGCCGCCGGCATCTGCCCTTGGGCGCCGCATTCATGAACGGCCCGAATTCAGGCAAGGACGTGTTCATCCCGCTGGAGTTCCTCATCGGTGGCCAGGAGATGCTCGGCAAAGGCTGGATGATGCTGATGAACTGCCTGTCGGTCGGGCGTTCGATTTCCCTGCCGGCGGTGGGCACCGGCATGGCCAAGTTCACCAGTCTGGTGACGGGCCAATACGCTCAGGTTCGCGAGCAGTTCAATGTGCCGATTGCCGCGTTCGAAGGCATTCAGGAAGCCATGGCGCGCATTGGCGGCAACACCTGGATGATGGACGCCGCCCGCATGCTGACTGCCAATGCGGTCGACCTGGGCGAGAAACCGTCGGTGCTGTCGGCGATTCTCAAGTACCACCTGACCGAGCGCGGCCGCGACTGCCTCAGCGATGCGATGGACGTGCACGGCGGCAAGGCAATCATCATGGGGCCAAACAACTACCTCGGTCGCAAATGGAACTGCGTGCCGATTTTCATCACCGTCGAAGGCGCGAATATTCTCTCGCGCAACCTGATGATCTTCGGCCAGGGCGCAATTCGCTGCCATCCCTTCGTGCTCAAGGAAATGGCCCTCGCCGGCCGTGAAGACAAGGATCAGGCGCTCAGAGAATTCGATGACCTGCTGCTCAAGCACATCGGTTTTGCCGTGAGCAACGCCGCCAGCACACTGGTGCTCAATCTCGGTTTCGGCCACCTCGAACACACCCCGGGCGACAAGCTCAGCCAGGGTTATTTCCGCGCACTCAATCGTCAGGCCGCTGCTTTCGCCCTGCTCGCCGACCTCAGCATGATGCTGCTGGGAGGGGAACTGAAACGCCGCGAACGCCTGTCCGCACGGCTGGGTGACGTGCTGAGCAACCTTTACCTGGCCTCTGCCGCGCTCAAGCGCTACCACGATCTCGACTCACCGCAGTACATGGCGCCGTTGCTGGCCTGGGCCATGGAAGAAAGCCTGGGCCAGGCGGAACGGGCCATGGATGAGCTGTTGAATAACTTCCCGAACAAAGTCGTCGGCTGCCTGTTGCGGGTGATCGTGTTCCCGTTCGGTCGCCGGCACAAAGGGCCATCGGACAAACTCGGTGCCGAAGTCGCTGCATTGATTGGCCGCGCCAAGGGCGACCCGGCCCTGGAGGAATTGCTTCTGGGTTGCTATCGCCCACAAGCGAGCGACGATCCGGTCGGTGCATTGCAACACGCCTGCAATCTGTTGAGCGCCGCACAGCCATTGCAGAAAAAGCTGCATGTGGCACTCAAGAGTGGTCAGGTCAAACCGCTGGCCGGCGAGTCGGTGATCGATGCCGCCCTCGAGGCCGGCGTGTTGCAGCCGGTGGAAGCCCAAACCCTGCGTGAAGCCGAAGCAGCCCGGCGCAAGGTGATCGATGTCGATGACTTTGACCAAAAGGCTTTGGCACTGGCCAAGGGAAAAGTCCGCTGATCCCTTCAAGCATGTAAAAACGGGCGCTGGCGCTTTATACTCCCGCGCCCGTTTTGCTCTTGAGGACTTATCTCGTGTCCAACATCGTTGCCGATCATCTCGTTTTACTCGACCACCTGCGCAGCATCCTGGTCGCCGTAGGTGAGGCCGAGCAGGTTCCCGAAGAAAGCCATGCCTTGTTCCTTGAGCGCTTCGACGAATTGCTGGCGTCACTGCCGATCGATCCGATCGAAAGCCAATACCTGGGCCAGGACATCCTGACTCAAGTCATTTCCCGTTATCCGCAAATCGCCCACCTGATTCCACGGGATCTGCTGTGGTATTTCGCCGGTGATTGCCTGCACTACTTGTCCGATGAAGAAATCGACCTGTATCAGGCACTGGAAGAGCGCCGCTTCGAAGCCGAACAGAACGACGAACCTTTCGACTGGAACCAGGAAAAACAGCTGCTGGCGTTGTCGAACCAGGACAGCAAGCACTGATCTTCTATCAGTGATGCCAACGGCCCGCATGCTTGAGCATGCGGGCCTTTTTGTTTATTGCCTTCAGCACACCCCGTCAACTTCAGGCAAGCGCACTGCGCTGCGACTCTGCCCACCCGCCTATCTCCAGCCTTTGCACCAATGCTTTTCTTTAAATTCATGGCACTTTGGTTTGATTGAACTACCTTCAAACAATAAGAAGTCATGACGGCTTGATTTTCCACGTCAGCTTCAGTGATCAGACAGCGGATTGGCAAAAGGAGTTACCTCACCATGATCCTGGCAGGCGCATTTCGGCTCTGTACCTTCAGTGCCGATGACTTTCCGGGGGAACCAGGTCGACCCATAGGCGCAAGTATCGCTCTGGCGGGCAGTCCAGGTATCCGGATCACTAAAAACCGTTTCAGCAAAGGTCGCTCGCTGTCCCGCCAGATCAGCGAATTGCGCCCGCTCGTGTGTAGCACGCATGGAGTAACGCCAAGGCCATGGATAACGGGTCTGGCGCATTGGGGGGGATAGCCCGATCCCCGTGAAGTGATCCGAGACAACTCAGTCCGCCTAAAGACGGTCTATCCAGTGAGGATGTACTTAATGAGCCTTCGTACCGAGCCCGCTTTCAAGCGAATTATCCATGGCCTGTTCTGGATGGGCCTCAGCGTGGATGCGGCTCAGGCCGCGCCAGCCAATTGCCCGCAACTGGACAATTGGCCGACAACGTACGAGGTCGGTCAGGGGCTGCAGAGTGAACTGCGCAGCCCCGTTCCGGTAACGCAACTGGCGGTGGGTGACCCGAAGATTGCCGACGTGCAACCCAGCGGCAGCAGCGCGTTCATACTCACGGGCCTTGCGCCGGGGACCACCAGCCTGATGGTCTGGACCGCCTGTTCGAAAACGCCGCGCCAAAGCATGGTGTTCGTCAAGGGCAAGGCTACGTCGGCGCTGACCAGCGTGCCGTCGGTGCCTTCCGACGACCCGCTGCTGCCGAGCCAGGTGCAGACCGATATCCGCTTCGTTGAAGTCAGCCGGACCAAACTCAAGGAAGCCTCCGCGTCGATTTTCGGCATTCGCGGCAACTTCCTGTTCGGTTCGCCGAGAACCCTGCCCACCATCGGCGGCATTGTCACGCCGGTGGTACCGGTGAATAACAACAACTTCAACCTCACTTTTGCTACCGGTAATACCCTGGTGGCGCTCAATGCGCTGGAAGGCAGCGGTTTCGCCTACACCCTGGCGCGGCCAAGCCTGGTAGCGCTCAGCGGGCAGAGTGCGAGCTTCCTGGCCGGTGGTGAAATACCGATTCCGGTGCCCAGTTCAGGCAGCGACAATGTGTTCATCGAGTACAAGGAATTCGGTATCCGCCTGACCCTGACGCCGACCATCGTCGGGAAAAATCGTATCGCGCTGAAGGTGGCGCCGGAAGTCAGTGAGCTGGACTTCACCAACGCCGTGAGCATCGCCGGCACGGTGGTCCCGGCCCTGACCGTGCGCCGTACCGATACCAGCATCTCCCTGGCCGACGGCGAAAGCTTCGTCATCAGCGGCCTGATCAGCACCCACAACGATTCCCAGGTGAACAAGTTTCCGGGGCTGGGCGATATCCCGATTCTGGGCGCGTTTTTCCGCGACAACACCATCAACCGCGAAGAGCGCGAACTGCTGATGATCGTCACCCCCCATCTGGTCCAGCCACTGGCGGCCAATGCACAACTGCCGTCATTGCCTGGCGAGCAGCTGCGCAATTACGACCCGAACTTCTACCGCATGTTTTTCCTGGAAAATGGCGACTTCGACAGTCGCAGCGGGCTCTCGCAATGAACCGGAGCCTGAACCAGACTGGCCTCGCCCTCACGCCTGACGGTGACTTTGCACGCTTGCCGGGCCAGCCTTATTGCCATTGGCCAGGTGTTCAACGTGTTGTAGCCAGGGGACCTTCGATGAAAGCAGTCATTGCAATAGCGGCGACCTTAATGCTCGCAGGTTGTGCCAGCAATGGCCTGTCTTCACGACCGGCCAGCTGTGCCAAGCCCGGTTCGGAGCAAGAACTGGCCCTGAACCTGGCCGACAGCATGGCCGAAGAAGGCCGTTTGTATGCCAGCCTGGCGAATCTGGAAGGTTTACCCGATAACCTGGTCCAGGTTCGCCTGCGCAAGGCTCGGGTGCTGCGTTTGATGGGGCGTAGCGGCGACGCGCAGCCGTTGTACGAAAGCTTGCTCGGCACCTGTCTGGCGGCTGAAGGGGAACATGGCCTGGGCCAGTTGGCCGCCGCCAGAAATGATAACGCCAACGCTGCCACTCACCTTGAGCGTGCGGTGCAGATGGCCCCCACCGACGACAGGATGCGCAATGACCTGGGGGTCGTCTACCTCAATCAGCACCGGATCCCTGAAGCACGCTTTGAGTTCATGACCGCCATGGAGCTCAAGCAGGCAAACACACTGGCGGCACTCAATATGGTGACGTTGCTGATCTACCAGGATAACTGGAAAGCGGCTGCCGACCTCGTGACCCGCGCCGACTTGAGCCCCAAGCAAGTCGTAGAGGCTCAAACCCGCGCGGAAAAACTCAAGGCCTCCGCCAATAAAGTGGTGGCTACCGATGGCAATCGCAAGACTGAGGTAGCCGATGCCTCTACCAGTGCGAACAAGTAGAACGCAAGAGGAGTCGAGATGAATACCAAAAGGCTGTTGATCCTGTGCATGGCTTGCCTGTCCACCACTGCCTGGGCTATCGGGCCGGGCCCCTCTTCGCCTTATCAACAAGGCACCGAACAGTGGTTGCAGCTGCAGATTCGCGGTGTGGTTGCCTCCACTAAACTGCAAACCGCTTCGGCCACCGAACGTGACCTGGCCATGCAGCGCTGGCTGAATAGCTTCAATTACCCGATTCCGCAATATTTTGACCAGGATGCGGCGGGACAAATGACCATCGGCAACGGCAACTGAGGCCTGTCGATGGGTAATCAGCCTCTGGCATAAACCAGAGTGGCCTGGCTGCACAGCCGGGCTTGATGTCGTGTGCAGAAAGGCAGCGGTATCTACGCATTATCCAATCCTTACCGAATTACCCCCAAAGCTGCCGCAGGCTGCGATCTTTTGAATTAAAGGCCTGGGCAACGAATTGCCTGCCAGAAAAATCAAAAGATCGCAGCCTGCGGCAGCTCCTACGGGAGATGTGTAGATCAAGTGCAGATCAGGCTCGGGTGGCAAGGCCATCGCACTCGATAGCCTCAGGCCGTTTGACCTCACCCGAATGCTCTGATTACCCCGATCAGGGGCGGACCAATAGCGACCAGAAAGAAGCTCGGCCACAGGCAGAAAATCAGCGGAAATACCAGCTTGGTACCGACTTTCGCCCCCATCTCTTCGGCGGCTTGTGTACGCCGGTCACGGAATTCATCGGCATAGATGCGCAGGGTGTCGGCCACACTGGTGCCGAAGCGGATACTTTGCGCCAACAGGCTGACCAACCCTTGCACATCTTCCAGCCCGGTGCGCACTGCCAGTTGCTTGAGCGCTTCGGTACTGGGAATACCGGCGCGGATTTGCGCGTTGACCAGCGCCAACTCCTCAGCCAGTTCAACCTGGCTGACCGACATTTCCTCTGCCACCCGCTCGATGGTCTGCGGCAATGCCAGGCCCGACTCCACACACACCACCATCAGGTCCAGGGCATCCGGAAAGGCGGCACGCAGGCTGCCCTGCCTGGCCTGCTTGCGCTTACCGACATACATCGCGGGCAGTAGCCACCCGACAGCAGCAGTCATTGGCACCAGCAACAACCACATATTCACAGAAAGCCCGGAGAACATCGGCAACAACAACAGCGCAACGCCAACCAAAATCAGTGGCAACAGCAAGCGCACCGCCCAGTACATCTGTACCGCCGAGGGCGAGCGGTAACCGGCGTGCATCAACAGGGTTTGGGTGGCTGACGTCTTAGCCGCCTCAGCCGAGCCAAAGCGTTGACCGACCCGCTCCAGCAATAATTGCAGATTACCCGGCGCTTCCTGCCCGGCGCCATTGCCTGAATGACCGCGTTTGATAAGCGCCAAACGACGCTGTACCGGATCTTGTAGCCCCAACACCAGCAACATCACGGTGACGGCCGCGAGCACCGCACTCAAACCGATTGCACTGACGAACAACATACGTGCCAACTGCGCGTTGCCCACCAGCTGACTGAACAACCCGAGCAAATATTCCATGACCTGCACCTCCGCGAAACGAATTCCACTCAAACCTGAATCCGGATAATTTTGCGAATCCAGAGAATCCCCAGCAGCATGGCGCCGAAAGCCCCGATGATCAGCTTTTTACCTGTGGGATCATTGATCAGCACAGGCAAGTAAGTGGGAGTTGTGATCAGGATCGCTGCCGCCAACACGAAAGGAATGGCCACCAGCACCCAAGCCGATATGCGTCCTTCAGCCGACAAGGTTTTAATCTTGCGCTGAAAGCGAAAGCGCCCGCGAATCAGGCTACTCAGACGCTCCAGCACCTCGGTCAGATTGCCGCCGGTCTCGCGATGGATGAGGATCGAGGTCACCAGCATCATCACCGTCATGCTGGGCATCCTCTCCAGCAGGCCGAGCATGGCCCGGCGCACATCATTGCCATAGTTGATATCGGCGAAGGTCAGACCGAACTCCTGAGCCACCGGCCCCTTGTGCTCCTCGGCCACCAGGCGCAGGGTTTCGTTGAATGGGTGCCCGGCGCGCAGAGCGCGGCACATGGCATCCAGCGCATCCGGCAGGCCTTCCTCGAACGCAGCGAAACGCTTGCCACGGTCGCGAGAGATTTTCAGTATGGGTAACCAGAAGACCGCGAAACCCGCCACCAGCGCCATCCACCAGATTGGCGAGACCATCCAGATCAGGATTCCCGCCCAGACACCCAGCACCAGCCCGAGCAGCAATACCCGATAGGCCCGGTACTCGTGTCCGGACTGCTCAATCATTTGCGTCAATGCTTCCATAAAGGGCAGCTGCTCAAGCCTGGCCTCCAGGGGCGACAAGCGCGTCAGGTATTTCTGCCGCAACACCGTCTGCATGTTGGGCAAATTATTGGCTTTCTCCATTACGTGCAGGCGGCCGCGGATGCGCTTGCGCATCTTGCCGGCCTCGCCGAATACTGGCACCGCCACGCCCTGGGACAGGAGGAACACGGCGATAAACACCATGCCGAGGAACATCAGAATGAATTCACCGGGAACCTGGTTCATGACTGCCGTGCCTCCATCCATTCAGGCCTGAACATCGTCAGCGGCAACTCGATGCCGCGCTTGGCCAGCACATCGCGGAAGGCGGGGATCATGCCGCTGGGCCGATAATCACCCAGCACTTCGCCGTTTTCGCCCATGCCATGGCGCACGAAGGAGAAGATTTCGGTCATGGTGATGATCTCGCCCTCCATGCCGTTGATTTCCTGCACACTGACCAGGCGGCGCTTGCCGTCCTCCTGGCGTTCCAGCTGGATCACCACATCGATGGCCGAAGCGATCTGCTGACGCATGGCCTTGATCGGGAAGGTCGCCCCGGTCATCGACACCATGTTCTCGACCCGCCCCAACGCATCGCGCGCGGTGTTGGCGTGGATCGTGGTCAGCGAGCCGTCGTGGCCAGTGTTCATCGCGGTCAGCATGTCCAGCGCCTCGACGCCGCGCACTTCGCCGATCACGATACGGTCCGGACGCATCCGCAGGCTGTTGCGCACCAACTCCCGCTGGCTCACCTCGCCGCGCCCCTCGATGTTCGAAGGCCGGGTTTCCAGGCGCACCACGTGGGGTTGCTGCAGTTGCAGTTCGGCCGAATCTTCGATGGTGACGATCCGCTCGTTGTGCGGAATGAAACTGGACAGCACATTGAGCATGGTGGTCTTGCCGCTGCCGGTACCGCCGGAAATCAACACGTTCAAGCGCCCACGGACAATCGCCTTGAGCAGCAGGGCAATGGCCGGGGTCAACGTCCCCACCTGGATCAGGCTGTCGGTATTGAGCAGGTCCACCGCAAAGCGCCGGATCGACATGCTCGGGCCGTCGATGGCCAGCGGCGGGATAATCGCGTTGACCCGCGAACCGTCCTTGAGCCGGGCATCCACCAAGGGCGAGGACTCGTCGATACGCCGACCCAGGCTGGAGACGATGCGGTCGATGATGTTCAGCAAATGCTGATCATCGCGAAAGCGCACATCGGTGCGTTGCAGTTTGCCGAAGCGCTCGACATAGACCGAGGCATGGCCGTTGACCAGAATGTCGGACACGCTGTGGTCAGCCAGCAGCGGTTCCAGAGGGCCAAGGCCGAGCACCTCGTCGGTGATCTGCTTGATGATCAACTGGCGGCTGGAAGTACTCACCGGTGCCGAGTGTTCATCGAGCAGGCGTTGGCAAATATCGCGAATCTGCCGCGTAGCCTCAGCCTGTTCAAGGGAGTCCAGCAAGGACAGGTCCATGACCTTGAGCAACTGCTGGTAGATTTTTTCTCGCCACTCGGCCTCCACCGGGGTGACCTGACTTTTGGTTTCGTAAAGAACGTCCGGCGTTGCACGTTCCCACGCCATTACTTCCTCTGCCGGATCCATCTGGTCGTCACCCGGCTGGTTAGCCTGCGATGAGGCGGATTTAGCGGCCTGTTTGCGCAAGCGGTTACGAAAGTCACTGATCATGGGTCACCCCCCGAAAAAACGGTTGAAGGCGCGTTTGAGCACACCTTTTTTTCCAACCACCTGGTTGCCGACCAGGTCATCGGCCACGTTGCGCAGGGCAGCGGTGATCGCCGCCTTTGGCGCATGCAGACCCAACGGCACACCAGTGTTCTGACTCTGGCTGACCACGTTGAAGTCGTTGGGTAATTTCGACAGGTTCGTGCAGCGCAGCGCTTCGCCGATATCTTTGAGGCTGACCGCCGCCGACTTGTCATAGCGGTTGACCACTATCTGCAGTTGATCCCCACGCACACCCAGGTCTTCGCGAAGCATCCGCACCAGGGAGCTGGCATCGCGCAGATGGCTGACGCTCTGCTGCACCACCACGTACACCCGATCCACCTGTTCCAGCACGGAGCCGGTGAGGTGGTCGATTTGCCGCGGCAGATCGATCACTACCCAGTCATAGCTGGCGCGGGCCAACTGCAACAGGGTGTCAAGTTGTTCGGGTTGGGCATCCTGCGACAGACACAGCTCACCGGCCCGGCCACCCAGCACATGCAAGGTCGGGCTGAAGTGGCTGCAAAAACCGCGTAACGCGACGCTGTCCATGCCGTCGATCTGATGCAACACCTCCAGATGGCTGTGCGCCAGCGCCACATCCAGGTAATGCGTCACGCTGCCAAATTGCAGGTCCATGTCCAGCAACAGGGTACTGCCACCCTTCATGCTGAGCTGCTGAGCCAGGTTGCAGGCCAGCAAGGTTCCACCGGAACCGCCCTTGGCGTTCATCACGGCGATCAATTTCCCTACTGCCCCACTGCCGGTCCGAACCTCCATGACCAGCCGATTCAAGGCGACGACCAGTTCCGTCTCGGCGACGGGCTCCGGCAGCACGTCACGGGCACCGGCCTGCATCGCCAGGCGCATGCCTTCCTGTTCGCTCAGCAGCCCGCACACCAACATCGGCGGACGCTCATGGGCCGGGCGCTGCAACAGTGCCGCCAGCTCTTCACGCCACAGGTGGCTGACGCGCAACAGCAGCAGATCGGGCATCCGGTCCAGACCATAGAGCGGGTCGACATGCCCATTGCTCACCAGGCGAGTACTCACCTCCAGGCCGGGCATGCGTTGGCAGACGCTCTGCAGGTCGCGCAACGACGTGGCATCACGGCTGCTGATCAGCAACCTGAGCCCGGCTTTGCCGGTCGAACTGGAGAGAGGAGTGTCCTTGGTATTCAGCATGGCGTGATCTCCCCGGAATCGGAATGACGCCCGAGGCTTTCACGTGGCAACGTTGCCCTGAATGTAGGCAAGGTAATGGGCACGCCGATCCCGGGAATGAATAAATTGAAAACGAAGTTTTGCAGGCTCAACTGGACGTAGCGGATGGCACGGAATCCATTGACCCCACTCGTGTCGGCAGGATTGGCCACCACAGCACCATTGACGTCCAGATAGGTCAGCGTCAGGTTGGTGGTGGCCAGATCGCCGATCAGCTGGCTATTACCAGCATCGCCCGCCGCGTTGAAGATCGCCCGCTGCAATACCACCGGATCGCTGATATTGCACACCGCCGCCAGGCGCGTACCACGCCGCACGGCTTCATCCAGCGCATTGACCGTAAAGTACAGACGGCCCATTTCCAACACGCCGAACATCAACGTGAACATCAGCAGACCAATGAAGGCGAACTCCACCGTATAGGTGCCGCGCATATGTTTTCTGTTCATCACAGCGCCCTCATCACGGTAGTGGCAACCAGCGGAATGCTCAGTGCAATCTGATTTCCAAAAAAACCGGGAAGCGATCCGGTGCAATTGCCAGCGCCAATCACCGGGCAGAACGTGTAAGTGATGGTGACCCGCACATGGTCGGTGCCCACTGCTGCGACGTCCACGTTGCCGGTCGTCAGCCCTGACACCACAGCGGTCCCGGTGTTGGCAGGCACGCCATACACCGCAACGTTTTTCGTCTGGGTCAGTAGCGTATTGCTCAGAGTGATCGTACCCAGCGTCGAGTTCCAGGCCTGGTTGGCGACGAAACGATCGGCATCGCGGCTGGCCTGTAGCAGGATGTTGTACTGATAGAGCATGCGGCCAAACTCACCGAAGGCCAGCATCAGCAACAGCAACACCGGCAGGACCAGGGTGAATTCCACCATGGCCAGGCCTCGCTGGCGCTGCCGCTGTTTAAATCCGTGAAGTCTCATGACGCCTCCTACGAGTCAGTGCTCGGAGTGCCGCTGCCGTTGAGATAGGTTTTGTAGAGCTGGATGATCTGCGGGCCGGAAGAGGTTGACGGTGAGGGGCCGGCCACGTTGTCGCCTTCGCACTCCTTCACGAACTGGCCGAAGATCTGCGAGTCGCCGCCACCGCCACTCACGGGCTGCACAATGAAATAGCAGCCAAAACCGAGGACCGGGATCGAGGTTGAACCGCCCTGTTTGCCGGTGCAGTTGCCCACCACGATTTTCAGCATGCGGCGCTCGAACACCCCACTGCCCTGACAACCACTCCCCCCTGCCACACACGCGGCAACGCTCGCACGCCAGTCGTTGTAGTCCAGTATCGCGTTGCCGCCCGCCGTGAGATTGCCATTGCTCGAGGTGACGGCTTGCCCCTGGTACTTCGGGCCTGTGCCGTTGTCAGTGATTGCGGGGTTACTGGACGTGGTCACCAGATCCGGTGGATAGGCCGAGGCACTGATCTGGCCGCCGCTGTAGATACCGAAGCGCGTATTCAGGCCTTGAGAGGTAGGGCCGGCCGTGTTGCCAGGAGCGGTCTGGACATTGTCCCCAACATTGCGACAGACCGTGCCACCTCCGGCCAGATCCTCCCTGACCTGACTGCCGCCCGAGCCAAAATCGAGCAACTGAAAGTTGCCTGGACCAATGGGCGACGAACTGCCGGAAGCCGTCTTCAATACCTGCAAATCACCAAATTGAAAGCCCCAAAACATGCCGGCGCCCGGGTTGTATTGAGTCGGGTTGCCACAGACCATCAAAGGTGCGAGATCGCAGGGGCTGGTAGGGCTGGGGCCAGCGGTGGCGATGGCCGCCACCGCTTTGGCTCCCAGGCCGCCAGGACCGAATACCTGGGCGAAATTCCAGAAAAATCCCGTCAGGTTATAGCTCGGAACCGATACCCGAACGTACTTGGCATCCGCCGGCCCGGGATAGGAAAACGGGCCATAGACGCTGCTTGCCAGTTCCACCACTGCAAATGCGCCAGCGTTGCCGCCGACCGCCGTGGCCAATTCGTTGTTGCCCGTGGCACTGGCATTTTGCGTCAGCGTATTGAGCGCAGCGGTACGCGTCGTGCTGGCACTGTTGACGCCACCCTCTACCTGACTCAGGGTTTTGGCGCCACTCAGGGCGGCGGCGTCCACCGCATTCTGCAGGCGCGTTTTGTTCAGCATCATATGCCCGCCGTCCAAAGCCAACGCCGCCATCATGGCCATCGCCGCCAACGACATCACCATCAATACACTCACCGATCCTACCTGGCGCCTTGGCGTCGAAGTGAACGGCCGCTGAATACGAAGATTCATCATCAAGCCCTCGATTGCCGATACCGATACCGATCCGGATCGGCTCCACCAATACCCTGGTGCCCAGGCACCTGTTGTGCCCTGTCAGCGAATTTTGACTACATTGGCTTCGACCCCACGGATAATGGTGACGGCTCTACCACCCTCTCCATTACCACGCGGCACTACGCGCTTTGGCTCTGTGGCGGTAGCCACCGCCATGACCGGTGCGGCAGGCGCAACGGCCGCGGTTTTCTTCTCGAGGTTCAGAGGGTTACGCAACGCCAGCTGTAACTTGCCTTCTGTCTGCGCCGTGACCAGGGCTTCCGCTTCAGCGGCCGACATCTCCAGCGTCACGGCGCGCACCACGACCGGTTGGGTCTTGTCGGTACCCGCGGTCTGATCCACCGCCAACACCCGCAAGTTCTCGAGGATGGTCCTGGACGAGGCGCTGTTACTGCCGGCATTGGTGGTTTTGGTCGCCAGTACATCGACCCGGTTACCCGGCAACAGGAACCCGCCGACGCCGACCACATCGTCCACCCGTACTGATATGGCGCGTTTGTCGGGGGCAATCAAAGAGGCCAGGGTGCTGCCGCCGAGGTGCTCGCTCAGACGCGCACCGCGCACGATGTCACCCCGCAGAATGTCGAACGTTGCGATCTTGCCCACGGCTTTTTCGCTGGCATCGAAGGCATCGTCCGGGATCGTATCCATGGGCATGCGTACGGTCGTGACCTGCTGAGCCTCGACCATCTGCCCGAATGGAATCTCTACCGTGGCGACCACCACGTTTCGAAGGTGGTCATCGGGGCTGGCATTGAGCCGCGCGCTCAGCCAGGAGTCGGCCATCCATGCAGCGCCAAGGCCCATGACCAGGGAAGCGCCTATCAGGGTAAGCGTACGAGAGCTCATGTCAGTATCTCCGTATCAAAGAAAGTCGAGCTGGACGAAGTAGTTGTGCCAGGCCCATTCCAACTCTTTCGGTGACAGTGGTCCGGAACCGCCGATATAACGCTGGCGATCGAGCGCCATGTTCAGGAGATCGCGGGGATGGCAGGGCACCAGGGGCATGCCTTCACTTGCATAAAGCCTTTGCAGCACATAACGCACCAGCAGCGGGTCATAGGAAATGCCCAGGCGCTCGCTTTCCATACGCCAGATCTTTTCGTACTGCTCGGGCTTCAGGTAACCGAACTGCAGCTTGTAGCCAATCCGGCGCAGGAAGGCCTCATCGGCCAGCTCCAGGGGATTGAGGTTGGTGGAAAACACCAGAATCAGATCGAACGGCAGCTCGCAATGCCGACCGCCGCCCAGGTTGAGGAAATCGCGTTTCTCTTCCATCGGGACGATCCAGCGATTCAACAGCTCGGCGGGTGCCATACGCTGTCGTCCCATGTCGTCGATGATGAACAGGCCATTGCTGGCCTTGAGCTGCAAGGCGGCCTGGTATTGACGGGTGAAGGGGTCATAGCGAACGTCCAGCTGTTCCATGCTCAACTCACCGCCCGTAATGACGATCGGGCGTTTGCAGCGCAGCAGTCGACGGTCGATCCCTTCGTTGAGCATCAGACTGTTCTGTTGAACGTTTTCATCGAGCCGCTGATGCACCTGCGGGTCATAGATCTCGATCACCGACTCGTTGATGACGATGGCATGAGGGACCCAGATGGCCTCGGCGAACAGACGGATCAGCCGACTGCTGACATAAGTCTTGCCGGTCCCCGCGGGGCCATAGATCATGATCGCGCGCCCGGAGTTCATCGCCACACCCAACTGATCGAGCATCTCCTCCGTGAGCACTACGCCAGCCAGGGCATTGCGCATATCGTTGGCGTTGATGCGACCATGGTGAATGGTCTGTAGTTTGATCAGGGAGCGGTAGGTACTCACCGGGAAGGGTGCCGCTCCTATATAACCGCTGCGCGACAGGGCATCGCGGGCGACATTGCGACCACGTTCGGTCAGGCCATAACGCAACATCTGCCCGCCCGTTTGACTCGCCTGGCCCAGCACTTCGACACGACCATCCTTGCGCAGAAACGCCAGGACCTCTTCAAGTACCGCGCCGGTCAGCGCCAGGCGGTCCACCAGCCGCGACATGTCCAGCACGCCGGCATCAAACAAATGCTTGCACACCAACTCGCCGAGAAAACTGTCTGTCAAACCGGTTTCTCGGATTGTGCACGGCTGAGGAGCCAGTCGTTGCACCGCTTCCCGCTCATTGGGGAAGGCATCAGTATCAACCATGACGTGCATGACTAATCTCCCAACCCACTGGCAACGAGTTGCCAATAGATGCTGCCCAGCGTGCCGAGCAAGATTGCAACTGCGTAAGGAAAGGGCTTGCCGGCCACCTCGTCCGCACTCGGCGCCAGGTAGGCCCGAACCTTCAGAATCAGCCAATATCGTCCCAGGGTTTGCAACATCTGTCCGTGCACCAGCACAATCAGAAAACCGCACAGGCTGCCGAATACCAGGCTGTATAGTGCAGCCCACAATGCGTAATGAACCGGCAGGAAGCTGCCAACCATGGCCATCAACTTGACGTCGCCAGCGGCCATGCCCCCCACGGCATACATGGGTAGAAACAGCGCAAAACAGATCAGGATGCCCAACAGGCCGTCACCCAATCCGCTTATCCCACTTGAGTAAGCCTGGCTGGCCAATCCCAAGGCCAGGCCCACGAGGATCAGCAGGTTGGGAATGCGGTGGCGACGAATATCGCTCACCACCGCTACGCCCAGCAGCCCTATCAGCAAACCAGTAGCCACCAGCTGCTCGATGGACATCACATCACCCCCCCTTTCGGAAATTACCGTTACCGGCAAGCAGCACCACCAACAGCCGTGCACAACGCCGTGATTCTGGTATGTACGTTCGCTCCGAGGTCGGTGAACGCGAAGGCAACAGCTGCCGTAATCAACCCTCCCGCTACCGCATACTCCACAATGGTCAGGCCATCTTCGTCTTTGACGAATTTCACTACCGAAGCCTTGATTGTTTGCATGATCATTTTGCCCACCTCACTCGAATGTTGTTTTTTCTGAGGCAGTACTTTCTGCGCTGCCTGATGCAACACTAGTCAGGGGCAAGGCATAGGCGTTAGGAAGATTTTGCACATCGCTAGGACTTTTTTGCGGGGCGGCCAAATACGGGTTATTGGCCTTTGCAGAAGTAACGGGAGGGGTAAACAAGGCGTTGAAAAGCAAAGGCAATTGTCATTGATTCACAAGCGACAAACGGTTCGAGCCGGCTTCGTCGATAACACACCAACAAACACTCACCCGGGGCAGCCTTCCAGGCAACCTATAGAGCGAATAGAACTAAAAATCGTCTTTCCTATCAGGATTAAATCTGCAAAGTGATGGCACCTTGGCAATACTCCTTAGCTAAGAGAGTCACCCAGAACCCCAGAGTAGAGACATGACGTCCAATTTGACCAAAAGGCCATCGCTCCTGTGGTTCGATCTGACTCATGATCGGTCCACGAAAGAACTCGCCGCGCAGTTCGAGGACACCTGCGACTGCAAACTGGCGAAAAACTCCGTGTTGCCCATCGGGGAACACGCAGACATGATCTGCGTCCATTTTGATCGCCCCGACACGCCAGGCTTGCGGCTGTTGCTGGAGATCAAACGCACCACCCCCACCATCCCGATCACCATGTTCACCGTGCAGCACTCCGAGGAACTGGCTGTATGGGCCATGCGCTCCAGCGTCTGGGAATACATGGTGCTCCCGCTCTCGACCACAGAGAGGAATCGTTACCTGACGGCGGTGGTGCAGCTCTGCGAGCTGCGTCGAAATACCAATGGCCGGGGCAAGTCTTCGCAGATCGACCACTCCCCGACCCTGCCGGAAAGTATCCGGTTGACCTCAGGACACCAAAAACACCAGGCGCTGAGCAATGTCATGCTGTACATCGAACAGCACTTTCGTGACAGCATCGATCAGAGGGAACTGGCGCAGCGCTGCGGCATGACGACATTTCGCTTCAGCCGCCTGTTCAAGGAAGCCAATGGGCTTGGCTTCACGGATTACGTCCTGGACAAGCGCATGAACTTCGCCAAAGATCTGCTTGACAACAGCCAGATGCCGATTACCAGCATCGGCTATGAGGCCGGCTTCAAGGATCCTTCCTACTTCGCTCGTGCCTTCAAGCAGTTCGCCAACTGCACGCCCAGCGAATACCGCCTGGCACGCCAACTCAAAGCGGCTGCCGCTACGCAACTGGTGCAGGATGAAAAAACCATTGAAGCGCTCGAAAGCCTGGTACAGAGCCTCAGCGGTTGATCCGGTTTTTTACGCGCACACAAAAACGCCGCTCAATGAGCGGCGTTTTCGTTAAATATGGAGCGGGAAACGAGACTCGAACTCGCGACCCCGACCTTGGCAAGGTCGTGCTCTACCAACTGAGCTATTCCCGCAAATGGCGTCCCCTAGGGGACTCGAACCCCTGTTACCGCCGTGAAAGGGCGGTGTCCTAGGCCACTAGACGAAGGGGACACGCTACCCGGAACACATGGTGTGTGTTTCGGTGCCCAGAGCCGCATCCGAAGACTTGGTTCTGGTTTCACTCAGCCCTGCCCGAAAGCAACGCTGTTTAAAATTGGAGCGGGAAACGAGACTCGAACTCGCGACCCCGACCTTGGCAAGGTCGTGCTCTACCAACTGAGCTATTCCCGCATTGGCGTCCCCTAGGGGACTCGAACCCCTGTTACCGCCGTGAAAGGGCGGTGTCCTAGGCCACTAGACGAAGGGGACACACGTACTGCATTCACTCCCTGCTTCGTTTCGCTGTGTGCTTTACGCTGCAAGTGGCGCGCATTCTATGGATGGATTGAGAGGTCGTCAACCCCCTGATATAAATTTATTTAAATCAATGACTTCGCCCTGCTTTTGGGAGCCGTTGCGGTTTTTCCGCGGCCCGGCGTTTGACGCTTATATTCTGGCACCCGCCAAGACGTTATAGTCCACCCAATGATGGCACTCTGCGAATCGAGTGCCATCATTCATAGAAACGGGGCTGCGGCCGATATAAGCACAAGCATGTCCGATCCAACCCGTCGTGCGGGCCAGGGCGCTCAAATGCCAAGCCACCCGACTCGCATGCGTAACCTATAAAGAGGTCTTACCGGTGACGCCACTCATGATCACCCTGCTAATCGTAGCCGGGATCGCCCTGTTGATCGCCATTGGCTACATGAACCATGTGGTGGAAAACAACAAGCTGGAAAAGGCCCGTACCAAGATCGAGCTCAACGATCGCCTGCGACGCTGCGGCGAGATCACCGAGACGTTCCCCGGCCAGCTGATGACCCCGGCACTCAAGCTGCTGTTGACCCGCCTGGAACTGAACGTCTGCCAGCGCCTGCTCAACCTGGAAAAATCCAGCGCCAACCTCAAGGCACGGATCGCCGAGCTGGAAGCCCTTGTCGGCCAGGGTGAATCCATCCCGGTCAACAATCCGCCAGCACCGATCCAGACCGAAGCCAAGGCCAAGGATGTACGCTTCCTGCTCGAAGCCCTGCACGGCCAGATCACCCGCGCGGCACAGGACGGCTTCCTGGCCCCCAACGAGGCCAAGCGCTGGATCCGTGAAGTGCGCCACATCCTCGTGTTGCTGCACATCGAGTTCTTCAACAACCTCGGCCAGCACTCCCTGCAGCAGAACCAGCCCGGGCAGGCTCGCCTGGCATTCGAGCGCGGTGTGCAATACCTGCGCAAACAACAGGAACCACAGGTCTACGCCGAGCAACTGGAATACCTGGAAAAACTCCTGGCCCGCGCCAATGACCAGGTCATGGATCGCATCGCGCCGGTCGAAGGCGAGATCAACCAGTTGACCGAAGGCTTAAAAGACGTCGAGGCCGACGCGGACTGGAAAAAGAAAGCGATCTACGACTGATCAGCGAAAACCACTGTAGGAGCGAGCTTGCTCCGGGCGGCGTTCCGACGATGGACGCAAGAACGACGTGTATAGCCAGTAGACACGCGTTCTCCTTTACGACCATCGCGAGCAAGCTCGCTCCTACAGGAAGCTTTCAAAGCCTGAAATGCCCCACCATCCCCTTCAGTTCAACCCCCAGTTGCGCCAATTGAATACTGGACGCTGCATTGCCCTGCATCGCCAGCGATGACTGATCTGCACTGGCGCGAATGCTAGTGACACTGCGGTTGATCTCTTCGGCCACCGAGCTCTGTTCCTCGGCCGCCGCGGCGATCTGCTGGTTCATCTGCTGGATCAACGATACCGCCGCCGCAATACTTCCCAGCGCACTCTCGGTCTGCAAGGCATCGCTGACCGCCAGCTTCACCAACTCGCCACTGCTCTGGATCTGCTGCACCGACGACTGCGCCGCCGAGCGCAAAGCGCTGACCAGGCGTTCGATTTCCTCGGTCGATTGCTGGGTTCGCTTGGCCAACGCGCGCACTTCATCGGCCACCACCGCAAAACCCCTGCCCTGCTCGCCGGCCCGGGCCGCCTCGATCGCCGCGTTCAATGCCAGCAGGTTGGTCTGCTCCGCCACGCTTTTGATCACACTCAACACCGTGCCGATATTGTGGATTTCCGCACTCAGGCTTTCGATGCTCGAACTGGCGGAAGTGGCCGAATCCGCCAACTGCTCGATCCGTGCCATGCTCTGGCGCACTACCTGCTGACCGCTTTCAACCTTGCCGTCAGCCGTTTGCGCAGCCAGGGCCGCTTCCTCTGCATTGCGCGCGACATCATGCACCGTGGCGGTCATCTGATTCATCGCGGTGGCGACCTGCTCGGTTTCCTCCTTCTGTGTGCTGACTTCGAGGTTGGTCTGCTCGGTCACCGCCGACAGCGACTGGGCGGAAGTCGCCAACTGTTCGATACCCGACTGCAAGCCGCTGACGATATGACTGAGCCCCGCGCCCATTTGCTGCATTGCCTGCATCAACTGACCGATTTCGTCGCGGCGGGTCACGTCAATGGTCGCACTCAAATCCCCCGAGGCAATCTGCTGCGCCACCTGAATCACGCTACGCAGCGGTGCCACGATCAATCGGGTGATGAACCACGCGGCAACCAGCCCAACCAGCAAGGCCAGGGCGGAGGAGCCAATGATCAGCAGCGAGTTCTTTTTCAGTTCAGCCTGCATCGCCTGGTCTTGCGCGACATAAGCCTGATCCACCCGCTCGACCACTTGGGCTGCGCGTTGGTGCAATTGCTGATAGACGGTTTTTTCCTGTTCCAGCAGGTCGGTGTACTCGGCGAGTTTGTCACTGAAACTGGCGATATGACCCGTCACCTCATTGAGGACGGTCTGGTAACCCTCATCCTTGATCGTGGTCTTGAGCTGCTCGGCCTGGGTCAATGCCTGGCTGGCCTGTTCGATCTTGCCCTGCCCGGCGCTGTCGTCGCCTTTGCGGCTTTGATCCAGACGCACGCGCGCTTCATTCATGGCTTGCAGCATCAAGCGTGAAACCTGGCTGACCTGGCTGGCCTGCTCGATGAATTGCGCACCGTCCTTGCCTTCGGAATCTTTCAGGGTATAGGCACCGTCATCGGCGAGCCCGGACTGCAATACGTCAAGATTATTGGCCACGCTGGACACCGACCAACTGGCCATTTCCAGCGCCAGGTCCTTGGCCTGGGTGAGCGAGACAAACTCGTCGAAGGCCTTGCGATAGGCGCCCAAAGACTGTTCGACATCATTCATCACCGGCATGTTGGCCGCAGACGCGGCCTTGAGCTGGCCGGCCAGGGCGATCAGGCCATCGACGCCCTCGTGCAGGGCATCGACGGTTTTCGGATTGCCGTGCAAGGCGTATTCCTGCTCCAGCAGCCGCACCTTGAGCAAACCGCTGTTGAGCGATGACATTTGCTTGAGCCCGTCGAAGCGCTGGCTGATGGTTTGCAGGGACCACACGCCAATGCCCGCCACCAGCGCAGTCAACAACAGCACCAGGACAAACCCGATACCCAGTTTTTTTGCCATACCGAGGTTGGCAAAACGTCCTTGCACGCCCGAATTCATTGCACTTAGTCCCCTGCCAAAGTCTGTAGACGCAGATTCGCAACGGGCCAGTAGCAACACAAGGCTCTGGCACCGGAATAATGGCAAAAAGCTACATCAACGTCGCTTTCAGAACGCTGGAGGTCGATCCCGGGCAGTGGCCTGAAAGAACGCACGGGCACGCGGGTCGCAGGCATAGGCCACGTTGATACGCTGCCAGTCACTGGCCTCACCCGAGGGGTTGAAGGCGGTCTTCGATGACAGCAGTACACCCAGGCGCCGTGCCTGGGTCCGCACCTGATCGTAATCGGACACTCCTGATCGCGCCCAGATGAACAGGCCTCCCGCCGGTTTGCCGAAAATCTCCCATTCGGTATCTTCGAGCAATTGCAACACCGCCAACCGGTCGCTGTTCAAGCGTTGGCGCTGACGCTGCACCAGTTTGCCGTAGGCACCGTTAGCCAACAGGCACGCCACCACCGACTCGCAAAATCGTGAGGCGCCCATGCCACTGATCATCTTGACTTCGGCCAGACGCGTAATGACTTCAGAGCCGGCCACCACGAAACCGACCCGCAAGGAACTGCTGAGGGTCTTGGAATAGCTGCCGACGTAGATCACGTTGTCGTCCAGCGCAGCCAGTCGCGTAGCGCAACCGCTGCGCAAATCCGCATAAACGTCGTCTTCGATCACCTGCACGCCAAAGGTCCTGGCCAGCTGCAGCACGCGGCGCGCTACCGCCGGTGCAAGGCTGCTGCCCGTCGGGTTGTGATAGAAGCTATTGATGACCAGCCCCTGAGGCCGGTGTTTGACCAGCACCGATTCGAGCATGTCCACGTCCGGCCCCCGCGGTGTTCGCGGCACCTCGACCATGTGGATGCCGTGCAGCCTGAGCAGATCGAACAGCACCGGATAACCGGGACTCTCCACGGCCACACAGTCACCGGCCTTGAACAGTGTCCGCACAATCAGGTCGAGCCCCTGACTGGCCCCCGCCGTGGTCATGATCCGGTTGTCCTGCACCGGGATATCCAGCTGCCTGAGGCGCTTGAATATCTGTTGTCGCAAGGCTGGCAATCCCAGCGGCGTGCTGTAGTTGAACAGGCTGGCCGTATCGGTACGACTGACTTGCCGAATCGCATAAATCAGATCGTCCGTCTCGCGCCAGCTTTCAGGCAGCCCGCCACAGCCCAGCCTCAACTCACTCGAATAAGGCCCGTTCTCGGGCTCAGCCCCCTCGAACCACACAGGCTCGTGCCTTGCACCCGTAGTCAATGCCGGGTCGGCAACCCTATAGCCGGCCCCATGACCTGACACCAGCATCCCCTGCGTCACCAGCCGTTCGCAGGCCTGGGCAACGCTTGACTGACTGAGCAAATTGATCCACGCAATCTGTCGCACCGAAGGCAGGCGCGTACCGGGCGATACCCCGCTGGAACGAAGCCAACAGGTCAGCGCGTCAACAATTTGCTGTACGACGGGCACCAGCGCCTGTCGGTCGATTCTCAATTCCATGAGCAAGCAAACTCCTGTTGATTTTGCGAGCAACAGTTAATCACAGGAGTGTTCGAATACATGTGCGACAACGCCGCCAAAACCCATTGCTCTAATCATTTGAAACACATTGCCCGGTGCCTTTGTGAAACCAAAAAACCTGTGGGAGCTTGCTCGCTCCCACAGGTTCCGGGTGTACTCGGTATCGGCGCGTCGCTTAAAACGCGGTAACGCCACCGTCCACGGCCAATGAGTGACCCGTAGTGAACGCCGCGCCATCGCTGCACAGGTACAGCACCGCGCTGGCGATCTCTTCGACTTTGCCGATGCGACCGACCGGATGCATGGCGTTGGCGAACTCGCCTTTTTTCGGGTCGGTTTCATAAGCGCGACGGAACATATCCGTGTCGATCACCGCCGGGCACACCGCGTTGACCCGGATCTTTTTCTTGGCGTACTCGATGGCCGCCGACTTGGTCAGGCCGATCACCGCATGCTTGGAGGCGGCGTAGATGCTCATTTTCGGCGCGGCCCCAAGGCCGGCCACCGATGCCGTATTGACGATCGCACCGCCCCCTTGCGCCAGCAGCAGCGGCAATTGGTATTTCATGCACAACCAGACGCCTTTGACGTTGACCCCCATGATCGCGTCGAACTCGTCGAGCGTACCTTCGGCCAGCTTGCCTTTCTCTATTTCGATGCCGGCATTGTTGAAGGCATAGTCGAGACGACCGTAAGTATTGATCACCTCATCCATCAAATTTTTTACATCGCTTTCCAGGGTAACGTTGCAGCGTACGAAGGTCGCTTCGCCACCGGCTGTACGAATCAGCGCCACCGTGCCCTCACCGCCCGCCGTATCCATATCGGCCACCACTACCTTCAGGCCCCCGGCGGCAAATGCCTGGGCGGTCGTGCGGCCAATACCGGCCGCCCCGCCTGTCACCACAACCACCTGGCCGGAAAACGTCATGCTCATTGCTATGTCCTCGAAGAGAAGAATGCGGTAGGGCCAGTCTAGTCATGAAGGTCTTGAACACGGCAGCACTATCAAGGCTCCGGTTGGGCGCCCATGATTTGCAGTGATGGAACTGCCGTACCAACTATCACTGCACTGGATCAACCTGCATTCGCCGCATCAGCCGAACTTGCGGCATCGTCGCTGACCGGCTATCAACAAAGCTTCATTCATCTTGAGTGCCTGCCATGACCTCCCAGACCAATCGCCAATTCCTGCTCGCCAAACGCCCGGTTGGCGCGGCGACCCGTGAGACATTCACTTATCAGCAAGTGCCGGTCGGCGAACCGGAGGCGGGTCAGATCCTGGTTCAAAACGAATACCTGTCCCTGGACCCGGCCATGCGTGGCTGGATGAATGAGGGCAAGTCCTACATCCCGCCGGTCGGGCTCGGCGAAGTCATGCGCGCCTTGGGTGTGGGCAAAGTCATTGCCTCGAACAACCCGGGGTTCGCGGTCGGGGATTACGTCAACGGCGCCCTGGGCGTGCAGGATTTCTTCCTCGGCGAGCCGCGAGGCTTCTACAAGGTCGATCCGAAACTGGCACCTCTGCCACGTTACTTGTCGGCACTGGGGATGACCGGGATGACGGCGTACTTCGCCCTGCTCGACGTCGGCGCTCCGAAGGCCGGTGACACCGTGGTGCTGTCGGGTGCGGCTGGCGCCGTGGGCAGCATCGCCGGGCAGATTGCCAAGATCAAAGGCTGCCGTGTGGTGGGCATCGCCGGCGGCGCGGACAAGTGCAAGTTCCTGATCGATGAACTGGGTTTCGATGGTGCTATCGACTACAAGAGCGAAGACGTCCTTGCCGGCCTCAAGCGCGAGTGCCCGAAAGGCGTCGACGTGTATTTCGATAACGTCGGTGGCGACATTCTCGACGCGGTGTTGAGCCGCCTGAACATGAAGGCGCGGGTGGTGATTTGCGGTGCCATCAGCCAGTACAACAACAAGGAGGCGGTCAAGGGCCCGGCTAATTACCTGTCGCTGCTGGTCAACCGCGCGCGCATGGAAGGTTTTGTGGTGATGGACTACGCCGCCCAATACGCCAGCGCTGCACAGGAAATGGCCGGCTGGATGGCCAAGGGGCAGCTCAAGAGCAAGGAAGACATCGTCGAAGGACTGGAGACTTTCCCGGAGACGCTGATGAAATTGTTCAGCGGGGAGAATTTCGGGAAGTTGGTGTTGAAGGTTTAAAGCAGAAGATCAAAAGATCGCAGGCTACGCCAGCTCCTACATGAGATTGGATTCCTCTGTAGGAGCTGCCGAAGGCTGCGATCTTTTACGCCAGTTCAGCCACGACCGAAGCCAGTGCCTTGGCCGGATCCGCCGCCTGGCTGATCGGACGACCGATCACCAGATAGTCGGAACCGGCATCCAGCGCCTGGCGTGGCGTCAGAATACGGCGCTGATCGTCCTGGGCGCTGCCCGCCGGGCGAATCCCCGGGGTCACCAGTTGCAGGGACGGATGCGCCGCTTTCAGCGCCTGGGCTTCCAGGGCCGAGCACACCAGGCCGTCCATCCCGGCTTTTTCCGCCAGGGCGGCCAGGCGCAGGACCTGCTCTTGCGGCTCAATGTCCAGACCGATACCCGCCAGGTCTTCACGCTCCATGCTGGTCAACACGGTCACGCCGATCAGCAGCGGTTTCGGACCGCTGCGCTGATCCAGCACTTCACGGCACGCGGCCATCATGCGCAGACCGCCGGAGCAATGCACGTTGACCATCCACACGCCCATTTCCGCAGCTGCCTTGACGGCCATCGCGGTGGTGTTCGGGATGTCGTGGAACTTGAGGTCCAGGAACACTTCGAAACCCTTGTCACGCAGGGTACCGACGATTTCCGAAGCGCAGCTGGTGAACAGCTCCTTGCCGACTTTGACCCGGCACAGCTTCGGGTCCAACTGATCGGCCAGCTTCAGCGCGGCGTCACGGGTAGGGAAATCCAGGGCGACGATGATAGGAGTCTGGCAGGCGGACATGAGTGGGCTCTCAGGCAAGTCGAAATCGGCGCGCATTGTAGCGGAACCAGCGCCGCTGCGGGACCCGATGATCGGTAAATCGTCGCGACGGCTCAGGCAAGACTAGCCCTTGAGGCCATTGTGTCGAGTCCGATACAGACACGACACGCCCGCAACACCCGGGCTCGCCACCCTCGGCAACCGCAACAGGTCCTTGCAACAGCACTTCCGGTGGCGTTGGCCTGGGCATGACCATTGCCTGTTCCGACCAAGAGGCCCTAAGCAGAATACAAATCTCAGGGCCGGCGATCTTCAACCCGTGCCTGGGTCTTGCTCCAGTCGATCAACAGGCTGTAGGCCACCGCCAGCAATGTCGGGCCAATGAACAGGCCGATAAAGCCAAAGGCAATCAACCCGCCAAACACCCCAAGCAGCACAATGACCAGCGGCAGATTACCGCCACGGCTGATCAGGTACGGTTTAAGCACGTTGTCGACACCGCTGATGACGAATGTGCCCCAGATCCCGAGGAATATGGCCATCCCGTACTCGCCTTTCCAGGCCAGCCACGCGGTCGCTGGAATCCATACCAACGGCGGGCCCATCGGAATCAGGCTGAGCATGAACGTCACGATACCGAGCACCAATGCACCCGGTACACCGGCAATCAGGAACCCGATCAGCGCCAGGGTCGCCTGGGCCGCCGCGGTGCCGATCACACCGTTCACCACCCGCTGTACCGTGCCCGCCACCAGTTCAATGTAGTAGCCGGCCCGTTGACCGATCAGCCGCTCCAGCAACGTGTGGACAAACGCCGCCAGGCGCGGCCCGTCACGATAGAAAAAGAATACGAAGACGATGCTCAGGGTCAATTCGAGAATACCGCCGCCGATCTGCGCGCTGCGCGCCAGCAACCAGTTACCCACCTGCCCCAGATAAGGCTTGAGCGACATCATCATCGCCGCGCCTTGCTCATCGATGCTGTTCCAGATCCCGACCAGCCGCTCGCCCACCAGGGGAATCGAACCCAGCCACACCGGCGCTTCGGGTAGCCCCTCGACCTGCGCATCCTTGATGAATGCCGTGGCATCTCGCACATGATCGGCAAGGTTGAAACCCAGCCACACCAGCGGTGCCGCTACCAGCACCATCCACCCCAGCGTCAACAATGCCGCCGCCAGCGACTCGCGGCCATTGAGCCAACGGGTCAGCAAGCGCATCAGCGGCCAACTGGCAAATGCCAGGACCGCCCCCCAGAACATCGCCGACCAGAACGGCGCCATCACCCAGAAACTCGCGCCGAACAACACCACGAGCAGGATCTGCACCAACAGGCGATCATTATTGATCATCAAAAGTCTCGAAAAAATCAGTCCGCAAAAGAGTAGGCGAACGCGGCGTACACGTTCGCCCGGTACAGCCTAGCGCAATAACTCGATGTGCAGGCCAGAGCCTTCGGCACTGCCGGTTTCCATCCGCGCGGCACGCACGCCCTGGCCAATCAGGGCCTGACGCCAGGCTTCGGCGTTCGCTCCGGAAATACTGACCCGCAAGGTGGTGTCCAGATTCAGTCCGCGAGAAATCAGGCGTAGCCAGGTCTCGTCAGGCGCGTCGCTCAATGTGGGAAAGTCGAGTTCACTGGTGCTCTTGAGTTCACGCAGCAAGGTCGCGGAGGTCGGCAATAACTCGCCCAGCGGCGCCGAAGCGTCGAACTGTTCGACATGCAGGTAGGCTTTGCGATTACCGCGGGTGATGCTGTACAGCGCAACGAGCGTGTTGTCCCGTGGAGCGGCAAGCCGTAGCAGCAAATAGGCTTGTTGATCGTCGGCACCGTACAGCTTGGCGTTGCCGAAGACTTGATTGGCCCAGAGGCTGCTTTCACCGCAATCGCGCGCCTGGCACCAAAAGAGCAACCCGGCGCCCTGTTGTTGCAAGGCCTCGCGGGCAGCGGTGAACGCCTCGATGGATGGATGCTCCGATGGCAACTCATAGGTCACCGAAGTGACGTTGCCACGGGCACTGATCTGACCGTCGAAACGTAACTGGCCACTGATCTTGCGGATCGAGCCCAAGGGATAGATCCGCTCCAGTTCGGCTGCGGGGCGATAGTCGACAATCTGGGCGTCGGTCATGCGCGGCACTATTGGCAGGTCCTGACTGCCCGGAATATCAGCGGCGAATAACAAGGGACTGACACTGCACAGCACCAGCAAACTGAATGAACGCATGGATAGACTCATCGGATCAGCATGGCCTGGGCACCCTTGATGACACTGGCTTCATCGGCGCGTTCCGGTACCTGCAGACCACGCTGCACCGCCGGCCGGTCCTCCAGGGTTGCCATCCAGCGTTGCAGCGCCGTCAAGCCCTCCACCGAGACGCCCGACCACTCGTAGCCGCGCACCCATGGAAAGGTGGCGATGTCGGCAATGCTGTACTGATCGGCGAGGAACTCCACGCTTTGCAGCCGCGTGTCGAGCACTTCGTAGAGGCGACGGGTTTCATGCTGATAGCGGTCGATGGCGCCCTGGAGTTTTTCCGGAAAGTAGCGGAAGAACACGTTGGCCTGGCCCTGCATCGGGCCGATGCCGCCCATCTGGAACATCAGCCACTGCAATACCAGCGAACGTCCCTTCGGGTCGCTCGGCAGCAGTTTTCCGGTCTGTTCAGCGAGGTAAATCAGGATGGCGCCGGATTCGAACACGGCGAAATCGCCGTTGGCGCGATCGACAATCGCCGGAATCCGGCCATTGGGGTTGATCTTGAGGAAGTCCGCAGACTTCTGTTCCTTGTTGTCGAAACTCAGGGCATGCACCGTGTAGGGCAGGCCGAGTTCCTCGAGCACGATAGAGACCTTGTGGCCATTCGGGGTCGCAGCGGTGTAGAGATCTATCATGGTTGTCTCCCTTTTCAACCCGCCAAGCCTCGACAGTTGCCCGACGCAAGTCAAGGAATGGCGAAAAACCGATTGAAACAGTCTGCGACAAGATCGGCACCGGACTCGTCATTGAGGTGCAAATGGTGGCCGCCTGGCAGCTGTTCCCGGCTAAAGGGTAGACGCTCCAGCAATTCCGGGTGTTTGGCGAGCATGCCGTCGGCAGCAACCACCAGCTTTGCGGGACACCCTATACGCTGGACGAAGGCCATGGCCTGTTCGGTGGTAAGACGTAGCGGCGATGGCAACGTGAGGCGATTGTCGGTGCGCCAGGTGTAACCGCCCGGTACCGGCATCAAGCCCCGCTGGGCCAGCAACTCGGCGGCTTCGCGGCTGACCGCGACCAAACCCTTCATGCGCGCTTCGATGGCTCGGTCGAGGGTGTCGTAGACCGGTTTGCGCTTTTCCCGCAGATCCAGTTGCGCCTGCAGGGCCATGCCCATTCGCTCGGCAGCGTTTTCACCTTTGTCTGTAGGAGGAATGATGCCGTCGATCAACGCCAGGTGGGTGACCCGCTCGGGCATCGACCCGGCGATGATCAGCGAAGCGATGGCGCCCATCGAATGCCCCATCAGCGCAAATCTGCGCAGTCCAAGCTGTTCGGCGACCTGCAGCACATCGTGGGCATAGTCCCACATGGCGTAACCGGCTCCCGGCGGGCGATGCCCGGAATGACCGTGACCGGCCATGTCCAGGGCGATGATGCGCAGGCCTTTGAGCTTCGGCGCCAGACGGGCAAAGCTGTTGGCGTTGTCCAGCCAGCCATGCAAGGCAATGACCGGCAAACCGTCTTCAGGACCAAACAGGTGCGCCGCCAGTTCGATGTGCGGCAGGCTCAGGCGGACTTCTTCGACGGCGTGGCTCATGCGCAATCCTGTTGTCGACGGCCGTCCCAGCGGTAGAACAGGCCTTTGAGCATTTCAGCGGTATCAAGGGGACGTTCGAGCGGAAACATGTGGCCACCGGGCATGGTCAACGACTCGCCCAACGGCAGGCGGTCGACCGAACTGGCGTGATGGCGCATCACCACGCGGCTGTTGTGCCCGCGAACCACCGCCAGCGGCACTTGCAACTGCCGGGTGCTGCCCGGGCTGGTGTGCGGCACGCCGCGATAGATGCTGATTTCCGTGGCCGGGTCGAACCGCAGGCGCAGCTTGTCATCGACCTGGTGCAAGCCATGTTGCAGGTAGGCATCGAAGCATTCCGGGTCGAAGCCGCGAAACAGGGTTTTACCGGCGAAATACCTGCGCGCGCTTTCCAGGTCGGCGAACTCTTCACGACGACCGAGGGTCCGCCCGGCCGGGGTCAAGCGGTCGATGAAACCGAAGCGTTTGGCCGCGCGGATGACCCATCGATCGGTTCGGGTCAGCACTGGCGAGTCGAGCATCACCACCCCGCGATACAACTCAGGACAGCGCAAGGCCGCATGCAGGTGCAACACGCCACCGAAGGAGTGACCGACGCCCCACACGGGCTCGGCCTGTTGTTGCAGGTGATGGATCAGCTCATCCACCAGGTTGTACCAGTTGTCGTCCGCCGGAAAACGCGGGTCGTGTGCGTGCTGCTCCAGATGCGTCACCTGAAACTCGGGTGCCAGCGCCGCAAACAACTTGCCGTAGGTCCCCGAAGGAAAACCATTGGCGTGGGCGAAAAAGATCTGTTGCGACATACCTGCAAATCCATGAGCGAGAACAGGTATTGATTGTCCGCAAGACCGCGTCCTGCGGCAATGACCGTAACTGCCAGGAATGATGACAGACCTGCCGTGGCTATGACGTCACTGCGGGCGGCACCTGTTATTTCTGACAGTTGACTGCCAACCAGCATCCAGTGGATAAGAAGGGCTGTCCCACCGAATCATGGGCAAACTCACGATGCCCCATGCCAATACTCCGACCATCCAGGTATTTGACCCGCGCGGACTGAGCGTGCGCGGTGTGGCGTATCACCGGCGCGAGCGCGCGTCGGCACCGGAGCCTTGCATTACCCAGCAGGAATATGACGGCGCCGGTCGCGCTGTGCTGATTCGTGATCCACGCCTGTTCCGTTTGCATCAAGACGGTCAGACGGCAGCCAATCAGCAAAACGTCTTCAGTTTGTCGGGCACTGTCGTGCTTTCGCTAAACAGCGACGCCGGCTGGCGCCTGGGATTGCTCGGCGCGCACGGGCAAAGTGTTGAAGGCTGGGATCAGAAGCTAAGCCAGAGCCGCGTGGACTATGACCCTCAGTGCCGCCCGATCGCTACGTTCGAGCGCGCATGGCAAGGCTCGGAACGCTGTATCGCACGACTCACCTATGCCGATACCGACGCCGATGCCGGTCAAAACCTGCGCGGTCGGTTGACTCGGCACGACGACACCGCCGGCACCCTGCGCTTCACCGAGTTCAGTCTGAACGCTACACCGCTGCAGCACGGTCGTACCTTCATCGCCGATCCGCAATGGCTGGTGGACTGGCCCGAGTCAGAGCCTGAACGCGACGCCTTGCTGGAGAACGGGCCAGCCATCACTCGCCTTCACTGCAACGCCGCCAGTGAGACCGTCAGCCAGACCGACGCATTGGGCAACCGCCAGACGTTCATTCATACCTGTGCAGCCGAGCTGCGTGAGGTTCGTCTGAAACTCGCCGGGCAGGCCGAGGAAAAAACCCTGGTCCGAGACATTCAGTACAACGCCTTCGGCCAGATCGAACAACAATGTGCGGGAAACGGTGTTGTTTCATGTGCGACTTATCGGCCCGACGATGGCCGACTGGAGCACCTGAAAGCCTATGTAACAGGTCAACCGGCCCTGCAAGATCTGACTTATGAATACGACGCGGCGGGCAATGCCACCTGCATCACCGACGCTGCTCAAGCAACTCAATTTCACCGTAACCAGCGCATCGAGCCAGTTAGTCGCTACCGCTACGACAGCCTCTACCGCCTGATCGAGGCCAGCGGTCGGCAATGGCGCAACGCGCCGGGTGGACCACAACTACCGGAGTTCCAGTCCACCGCCGACCCCGGACAACTGGAAAATTACACGCGTTTCTACCGCTACGATGAAGCCGGCAACCTGACGGTCATGCAGCATCAGGCCGACAGCGCCAGCCGTACCGAACGCACAGCCGTCGCCCGGTTCAGTAATCGCAGTCTGCCCGAAAAGCCTGATGGCGAGCTGCCCGACGAACAGGAAATTACCGTCGGTCATGACCTCAACGGCAACCGTATCGGGCTTCAACCGGGGCAAACCCTGCAATGGGATCTGCGCAACCAACTGCGGCAGGTCGACCAGGTAGTGCGTGAAGATGAACCGGACGATTGCGAGTTTTATGTGTACGACGGCAGTGGCCTACGTCAGCGAAAAATCCGTCAGCCCTACACCGGCACATTGATCCGCACCCACGAAACCCGCTATTTGCCAGGTGTGGAAGTGCGCACTTCTGCCGACGAGACCTTGCATGTCGTGACGATCAAGGCCGGACGCAGCACGGTGCAAATCCTGCACTGGCAAACTGAACCGCCAGCCGGCATTCCCCAGAACCAGCATCGCTACAGTTTTTCCGATCATTTGGGCTCCAGCGCCCTGGAGCTGGACGAAGCGGCCTTGCTCATCTCCCGGGAAAGTTACTACCCCTACGGCGCAACTTGCTGGTGGGCCGGTCGCAACAAACTCGAAGCCGGTTACAAGACGCTGCGCTATTGCGGCCAGGAACGGGATGCCACCGGGTTGTACTACTACGGGTTGCGCTACTACGTACCCTGGTGCCAACGCTGGCTGAACGCAGACCCTGGGGGCACCGCGGACGGGTTGAATCTGTATGCGATGGTGCATGGCAATCCGATCGGACACGTGGATTTTCAGGGGCTGATCACCGTGGGAGAAGTGTTCAGCGCAGCCGCCGCGACGATTGGCCGTGACGGTGTGAGTGCCCTGGCTGGTGGCGCTGTGCGGTACTTTGCGGGACAAGGACTGACACAATGGGCAAGCACACCCACGGATGATCCGGATATCCAGAGGATTGACCCCGGCGTCAATCTGGCGCTGAGCGTAACAGGTGCGGCGGTCGGGGCATTGGCGGGCGGATCCATGGGGATGGGCGCGGGAAGCAATATCGTTTCCCGATACAGCGAAAACCGCGCTGCGCAGTGGATCGGCGCGGCCATGGGTGGACTGGTGGGCGCGGCAGCAGGTGCCGCTGCCCCGCTCTATGCCTATCTGAGCAACCCTGAAGGGTTAAATGAAGTGGCCATCAGCCTCATCACCAGCGTGGCCGGCAATCTGACAAGGGAAACAGGGCAACGCATCAGCGCAGAACTGGGCCCCAGGCTTACGCTCGCGCCCTCAGGTGTCGCGACTGCCCTGCGCACAGGCGCCTATGGAGGATTGCTGTTCGCCGGCGGCATGATTCGCGCGCAGCTTGCGCCTCTGGCCGGCGTCGCCATCAATGCTGCCGTCGAAGGTCTTGATGGCGCATCCATCGTCATGATCAACGCCTGGCGTGGAGGAACCTTCACCCAGGGCACTAATGAGTTGAGCAGACCGAATGCCATGGAAGTGCTGTATGGCTGGGCTACGCGCACGGCCGGGTCAGGCTTGACCGCCTCGCTGACACTCCTGTCCACCCCGCTGACCGACGCCATTGCAAACCCCAATCTGCGGACGGGAGCCATTGGTGCAATGGCTACTCCCACAGAAGCCCGAACCTATTTGGGACAACATGTGCAGCGCGGCACCGCCGAGTTGTTCAGATATGACGATGCGGACTTCACCCTGGACCATTTCACCCAACCAAACAGGGAGTGGACGGGGCACCCGGACATGCCCACTGGCAACAGCATTGAAATGACAACGTTCCGTCGCCATGCTTCGAGTACCCCTTAACGCGCCGGCGGATTCTCACCCAACGGCACCACTGCCATGGTCAGCCGCGACACGCAACTGGCCTTGCCCTCATCGCTGGTCAGCCGAATGTCCCAGACATGGGTCGTGCGGCCGATGTGGATCGGCTTGGCCACCGCCGTCACCCGCCCGCTGCGCAGGCCGCGCAAATGGTTGGCGTTGATTTCCAGGCCCACGCAATAGAACTTGCTGGCATCGATGCACAGGTAACTGGCCATGGAGCCGACCGACTCGGCCAACACCACCGAGGCACCGCCGTGCAGCAAGCCGTAAGGCTGGTGAGTGCGATGGTCAATGACCATGCTGGCAGTCAGGGACTCAGCGTCAAAGGCCTCGAAACGGATGTCCAGCACTTCACCGATGGTGTTTTTCTGGATAGCGTTCAACTGTTCGATGTTGGGAGTGGTGCGCCACAGGCTCATCGCAGAGTTTCCTTGTTGGTTTTGTTCGTGGATCAATCCTGCCACAGCACCGCTTCGCTGCGCTCGCTCCATTCTTCAAAGCGCTCACCGTAAGCCGCTTCGATCACATTGCGCTTGATCTTCAGGGTCGGGGTGAGAAAACCGTTTTCCACGGCCCAACTGTCCTTGACCACCACCAGGCGCCGCAGCCGTTCATGTTTGTCGAGGGCAGCATTGACCTCTTCCAGCAGTTTTTCCAGGCTGGAATGCAAGCCGGCGCGCGCGGCCCCGCCGGCATCCTGCTGGCCGACCGCCGACAACACGCACAAGCCCAACGGCGCACCCAAGCCATCGCCCACCACACAGACCTGTTCGATGCGCGAGTGCACGGCCAGACGATTTTCAATCGGCGCCGGAGCCACGTATTTGCCTTTGCTGGTCTTGAAGATTTCCTTCAGGCGCCCGGTCAGGCGCAGATTGCCTTCGGCGTCCTCCTCGCCCTTGTCGCCGGTGCGCAGGAAGCCGTCCCCGGTAATGGTGTCGGCGGTTTTTTCCGGTTCCTTGTAATACCCGAGCATGGTCGCGCCACTGCGCACCATGACCTCCCCTGTCTCGGCGATCCGCACTTCGACTTCCGGGCACGGCTTGCCGATCCAGCCTGGTTTGTTCTGGCCCGGCATGCCGATGTGGGAATAGCCGCAACTCTCGGTCATGCCGTAGACCTCCAGCACATCCAGCCCCAATTTGCGATACCACTGCAACAAGGTCTCCGGCACCGGTGCAGCACCGGACAGCGCAATGCGCAACGCATCCAGCCCCAACCCGGCGAGGACTTTATGCCCGACCCGTTTGCCGATGATCGGCAGGCCGAGCAGGAAGTCGAGACGTTTTGCCGGAATCTTGCTGTACACGCCCATCTGGAATTTGGTCCAGATGCGCGGCACGCCAAACAGTGCGGTCGGGCGCGCACGTTGCAGGTCGGTGAGAAAGGTGTCCAGGCTCTCGGCGAAAAATACCGTTTGGCCGGTGTAAATCGATGCCAGTTCGACGAACATCCGTTCGGCAACGTGGCACAGCGGCAAATAGGACAGCAGTCGGTCCGACTCGTTGAGGCCGAACAACGAAGTGCCACGAGTGGTGGCGAACCCCAGGGTGCCAAAACTGTGCATCACGCCTTTGGGCATGCCAGTAGTGCCGGATGTGTAAATGATGGTCGCCAGTTGATCGGCGGCAGGTTTGGGATCGTCCTGGATCGGCGAGCTGCGTTGCAGGTCGGCCCAACTGAAATCGAACGTACCGGGTGGATGTAGCGGCAGGCTTATGGTCGGCAGATCGGGGCTGACGCCACGGGACATGCCCGGCCAGTCGTCGAGCTTGCCGATGAATGCCAGCGTCGCTTGCGAATGTTCGAGTACCTGGGCAACGGTCTCGGCGGTGAGGTTGGGGTACAACGGCACCGAGACATGCCCGGCCATCCAGATCGCCAGGTCGGCAATGATCCAGTGCGCACAGTTCTTCGAGATCAGGGCGATATGGCTGCCCTGCGGCAGTTCCCGTGCCCGCAACCAATGGGCCGCGCAACGGGCCTGGTGACCGACGTCCGCCCAGGTCAAGGTCTCGACCTGGGTGCCTGCGACAGGCTGGACCAGAAAGCGCTGGCGGGGATGACGGGCCTCACGCTCGTAGAAAACGTCCAGCGGCAAACGAAAAGCAGCAGACATGACTCGCTCCTGTTTTTTGGTCTGGAGCAAGCGTAGTCAACCAAGCAAGTGCTTGGTCGATTATTTAACAGAAAAACAAAATCAAAAGATCGCAGCCTGCGGCAGCTCCTACATGGAAATGGCGTGCATCTTGTAGGAGCTGCCGCAGGCTGCGATCTTTGCTTTTATGGGTGCTTGATGCTGTCAAGCTTCATTGACCCGACCAGCAGCTCATCACCCTTGAGCTCCGCCAGACCGGCAGTGCTGACCTTTTCCGGCGGATGTCCGGCACCATGTTGCAGGTAGCTCAGCAGATTCCCCACCAGCGGATTGTGACTGACCAGCAACACGTTGCTTACTGCGACCATCTGTTCGGCCACCTTGTCCGGCTCCGTGTCCGGTGTCAGCCACTCGACGGTGCGGATTTCCGGTTCGAAACCCAATGCATCTCGTACCAGTTGCGCTGTTTGCTGCGCTCGCAGGTACGGGCTGGCGTAAATGCCGGTCAGCGGCTGACCCACCAGCTCTGCGGCGACTTTCAATACTTCCTTACGACCGTTATCCGTCAGTTCCCGCTCCGAATCGTGGGGACGGGAGCCGTGTGGCACGGCTTCACCATGACGCAATACCCAGAGTTTCATAGCTTGGGTTCCTCATCTCGAGCCGAATGCGGTGCCGGTGCCACGACATGCGGCGCTTCACCTTCCGGCGTACGCGGCGTCGGCCAATCGGCGAACGGCCAAGGCTTCTGGTCGCTGTGAAAGCTGCCGAAACGACCGATCTGCGCCAGAAACTGGCTCAGGCTGTCGCCGAAATTCATCAAACTGGCGTTCGGGGCGCCATAGAACAAACGATAGATCAACTGCACCAACACGACGGCGCCGAGGATGAACTGCGCCACTTGCCACACCAGCACGAAGACCATCATCCACAACACACGCAGCAGGATGGACTCGTATTTGGCTTCTACTTTTGGATCGTTCATGCGCAACTCCCTGCTTTTCTGGCAAGCGTGATTAGTTGAAACCACTGGTGGAAATAAAATCGACGTCGGTTTTCGGCTCTCCACGCATTAGCAGACCGATGACCTGCTCCAGCGTGCGCCCCTCGAACAGGATCGCGTGCAGCCCGGCGACCAGCGGCATGTACACGCCAACCTCCTGGGCCTTGGCCTTGAGCACTTTAAGGGTGTTGACCCCTTCGGCGACTTCGCCCAGGCGCGTGACGGCCTCGTCCAGGCTCAGGCCCTGGCCGAGGGCGAAGCCGACCTGATAGTTGCGGCTCTTGGGCGATGAACAGGTCACGATCAGATCGCCCACGCCCGCAAGCCCCAGGAAGGTCATCGGGTTGGCGCCCTGATTCACCGCAAAGCGGGTCATTTCCGCCAATGCCCGGGTGATCAGCATGCTCTTGGTATTTTCCCCCATGCCCAGCGCCACCGCCATGCCGGCGATGATCGCGTAAACGTTTTTCAACGCCCCGCCCAGCTCCACACCGAAACGGTCGGCGCTGGCGTAAACACGAAAGGTGCGGCCGTGCAGCGCGGCCTGAACCTGCTGGCAGAGTTCTTCGTCTTCACTGGCGACCACCGTCGCAGTCAGTGCATGTTCGGCGATTTCACGGGCCAGGTTGGGTCCGGACAGGACGCCGATGCGGGCCTGCGGGGCGATCTCTTCGAGGATCTCGCTCATCAGTTTGAATGTGTGGGCTTCGATGCCTTTGGTCAGGCTCACCAGTAATTTACCGGTCAACCGTTCGGCGTGCGGCACCAGCACCGAGCGCAGCGCGCTGGAGGGCAATGCGACAAAACACAGGTCACAGGCGTCCAGGGTGGCTTGCAGGTCGGTGACCGGTGTGACGCCGGGCAGAATCTTGATGCCTTTGAGGTAACGCGGGTTTTCGCGATTGACCCGCATGGCCTCGGCCTGTTCGGGGTCACGCATCCACTGAAGGACCTGAAGCCCATTTTCGGCCAGCAGATTGGCCACGGCGGTTCCAAAACTTCCGCCTCCCAGGACCGCAATCGGGCGCTGTTCAGTCATATGCAATCCGTTAATCCATACCAGTGGCGATGTCGGCATTATACGGGGCAGCCCATCGGCGGCCAGCCCCGGCGTCAAATACCGGCAGTTGTGGGAAGAAGAGCAATAAAACCGAGGAAAATGCGGACATCGTGAATGGAAAAGTCATTCGGCTCGGTTAACATGCGCGCCATCAATCACTGACTGGGAGGTGTTGTGTCTCCGGGTGCTCCTTCACCGCATTCGCCTCAGGTACTGGCGCTGATTTTCAGCTCGCCGGGGCTGGAGCTTTAATATGTCGTATTGCCCAGCCTGGAAAACGCCGCCCCTGCGCCGGCTGCTGGCCGTGCTTTGTCTATTGTTCAGCAGCTTGTTCGGTAGCCTGCCGGGTAACGCGGCCGACATTTTGCTCACGGGTGCCGAAGACAGCCCCGAAGCGCGGGCGTTTACCCAGGCCCTGAACGAGTTGCGACCGAACGATAACGTACGCTTCCAGACACTGGCGAGTTTGCCGACTCCTGACAAGCTGCCGGAAAACATCCGCTTGATACTGCTCGACCTGCCCAGCCTCGACTGGCGCCTGCAGGACACCCGGGGCCCGGCGACACTGGTGTTGCGCATCAGCCGCCTGCAAGCCCGGCAACGCTTGAACAACACGCTGCCTGCACACCTTTCCCTGCTATGGAGCGATCCACCACTGGACCGCCAGTTGCGCTTGACCCGCACCCTGTTGCCCGAAGCCAAACGCATCGGCGTGCTCTACCACAACCACAGTGAATTTCTGTTGAATGAGCTGCGTAATGCCGCCCTCCTCTTGGGTCTGGAGGTGGTCACCCAGCGCTGGGACAACATTCACGACAGTCATCCGTTACAGGCCCTGCTGAATAACAGCGACGTGTTGCTGGGCCTGGACGATGCCGACCTGTACAACCCGCAAACCGCAAAGAACCTGCTACTGAGCAGCTACTCACGGCAAATGGCGCTGATCGGACCCAACGCAGGTTTCGTCAAGGCCGCAAGCCTGGCCAGCACCTACAGCGATCAGAGCGACTGGCTGGCGATCCTCGACGAGTTGCTCGACCGGCCACCTGGCCGCGCACGCACTATCCCCATCGATTCAAGGTCGCGAGCAATCCCCAGGTGGCGCGTTCATTGGGTATCGAACAGATAAACGAAGCATCGGTCGCCACGTTGCTGGCTGAAGGAGAACGTCGTCCATGAACTTGCGCCGTCGCTGGGACATCAACACTCGCACCCAACTCATCAGCCTCGGCCCTGCACTGCTGCTGACCTTGTTGCTGATCAGCTTCTTCACGTTCGTGCGCATCCAGGATCTGCGTCAGGAAATCACCCACACCGGGCAGTTGATCGCCAATCAACTGGCCCCAGCCACCGAGTACGGAGTGATTTCAGGCAACATCGAAGTGCTCGAAACTTTGCTCAAGGCGACACTGGTCACGCCCAACGTGAGCTTTCTGGAAATCCAGGACAGCGCCAACCGGGTTCTGGTGTACGTCGAACAACCGAGCGAACACTACAATCGCGCGCAACAGCTCGAAGTGTTCCAGGCACCGATACGGCTCCAGCGCGTCGCGTTGCACAATGATTTTTTCCAGAGCAGCAAAACCGCCAACGCGGCCCCCACCGAAGACTATCTCGGCCGGGTGATCGTCGGACTGTCCAACGATGCCTTCAGCCAACGCCAGCAGGAAATCGTGCTCAAGGCCGCCATTCTGGTGCTGTTTGCCCTGCTATTTACCTTCTTCGTGGCCCGGCGTCTGGCGGGCAGCCTGTCGCAACCAATCCGTGATATCGGCAATGCGGTCAAGGCGATCCAGGACGGCGACTACAAAACACCGCTGCCCATTGTCGACGACACCGAGCTGGGGGCGCTGTCGCAACACATCAACAACCTCGCCAGCGGCCTCGAGCAGGCCAGTCGCGAACAGCATCAGGCCATGGCGCAGTTGATCCAGACCCGCGAAGAAGCGGAAAAGGCCAACAACGCCAAATCCGATTTCCTCGCCATGATGAGCCATGAACTGCGCACACCGATGAATGGCGTGCTGGGCATGCTGCAGTTGCTGGAAACCACCGACATGACCGAGGAGCAGGTGGAATACGCGGCGCTGGCCTCGGAATCTACCGAGCACTTGCTCAAGGTCATCAACGACATCCTGGATTTCTCGCGGATCGAACGTTCAGAGCTGGAACTGGAGCACATTGCGTTCAATCTCGTCGAACTGATCGGCAGTTGCGCCCAGTCGTTCCAGCACAGCGCCGCGCAGCGCGACCTCGACCTGCAACTGATGGTCCCCGATGACATGCGCGGCTTGCAGGCCAAGGGCGACCCGACGCGGATCCGGCAGATACTGGTCAACCTGATCGGCAATGCGCTGAAGTTCACCGAGCAGGGCCGCATCACCATCGAGGCACAGTGGCAGTCGCTGGACCACGAGTTACTGTGGTTCACCTGCACCGTGCGCGACAGCGGCATCGGCATCCCGGCACCAAGCCTGGAGTTGATGTTCAACGCTTTCCAGCAGGCCGACAGCTCCATTTCAAGGCGCTACGGCGGCACCGGGCTAGGCCTGCCGATTGCCCGTACGCTCGCCGAACGCATGGGCGGCACCTTGCGCGCGCAGAGTGAGGAAGGCCGCGGTTCGGTGTTCACCCTGGAAATTCCCCTGGCACTGCACCAGCAGACTCAACCGCTGTTGCCCCCTCGCGCGCAATCGCGCAACAGCAACGGCGAAGGGCGCAATGTGCTGCTGGTCGAAGACAACCCGGTCAACCAGACGGTCATCGAAGCCATGTTGCGCAGCCTGGGCTTCAAGGTCAGTCTCGCGGCAGACGGCGCGCAGGCGGTTCGCAGTGCCGAGAGCCTGATTTTCGAAGCGATCCTGATGGATTGCCGCTTGCCGGTCATCGATGGCTATGAAGCCACCCGACAGATCCGCCAATTACCCGGTTGCACTGACCTGCCGATCATCGCGCTGACTGCCAACGCCCTGCAGGGTGACCGCGAAGCCTGTTTGTCGGCGGGGATGAACGATTACCTGGCCAAGCCGTTCAAACGGACTGATCTGCAGCAAATTCTGCAGCGATGGGTGCAGTAGTACAGGCCTTTCGAGCATCTGCGACTGGCGTGAAAGGCGAAAGTGCGGCAGTCTTAAGCCCCCGAACAGGCCCGAAAAGGGGCTTGAATAATAATTTCAGTGCACAAGTGTACATTCATGTCCTTGGTGCTGTGACTTTCACCACAACGCAATAGTCTATGAGTAGGCTGCCGGTTCGAGGCATGAACGCTTCGATCGGCCGGGAAGATTTGCCCCACCTGCCGCATGGGACTATTGAGGAGCTCGCATGACCAAACAAAACGCCTTTACCCGGGAAGACCTGCTGCGCTGCAGTCGCGGTGAGCTGTTCGGCCCTGGTAACGCGCAACTGCCCGCCCCGAACATGCTGATGGTTGATCGCATCACCCTGATCAGCGAAGAAGGTGGCAAGTACGGCAAAGGTGAATTGGTCGCCGAGCTGGATATCAATCCGGACCTGTGGTTCTTCGCCTGCCACTTCGAAGGCGATCCGGTGATGCCGGGCTGCCTGGGCCTCGACGCCATGTGGCAACTGGTCGGCTTCTTCCTGGGCTGGCAAGGCCTGCCGGGCCGCGGCCGTGCGCTGGGTTCGGGCGAAGTGAAATTCTTCGGCCAGGTCCTGCCGACCGCCAAAAAAGTCACCTATAACATTCATATCAAGCGCGTCCTCAAGGGTAAGCTGAACCTGGCCATCGCCGACGGTTCGGTCACTGTCGACGGTCGCGAAATCTACACCGCCGAAGGCCTCCGGGTCGGCGTGTTCACCTCCACTGACAACTTCTAAGGGTTATCCGCATGCGCCGCGTCGTTATCACTGGTCTGGGCATCGTTTCTTGCCTGGGCAATGACAAAGAGACCGTCTCCGCTAACCTGCGTGCAAGCCGCCCTGGCATCCGGTTCAACCCGGAATATGCCGAAATGGGTCTGCGTAGCCAGGTTTCCGGCTCCATCGACCTCAACCTTGAAGAACTGATCGATCGCAAGATCTATCGCTTCGTCGGCCACGCGGCAGCTTATGCCTACCTGGCCATGAAAGACGCCATCACCGACTCCGGCCTGACCGAAGAGCAGGTTTCCAACGTGCGTACCGGCCTGATCGCCGGCTCCGGTGGCGCGTCGACCCTGAACCAGATGGAAGCACTGGACATCCTGCGCGAGAAAGGCGTCAAGCGCGTCGGCCCGTACCGCGTCACGCGGACCATGGGCAGCACCGTTTCCGCCTGCCTGGCCACTCCGTTCAAGATCAAGGGTGTGAACTACTCGATCTCCTCCGCTTGCGCCACCAGTGCTCACTGCATCGGTAACGCCATGGAACAGATCCAGCTGGGCAAGCAGGACATCGTTTTCGCCGGCGGCGGTGAAGAAGAACACTGGAGCCAATCGTTCCTGTTCGACGCCATGGGCGCCCTGTCCACCCAGTACAACGAAACCCCGGAAAAAGCTTCCCGTGCCTACGACGCCAAGCGTGACGGTTTCGTCATTGCCGGCGGTGGCGGCATGGTCGTGGTTGAAGAGCTGGAACACGCTCTGGCCCGCGGCGCGAAGATCTACGCGGAAATCGTCGGCTACGGCGCGACCTCCGACGGCTACGACATGGTTGCCCCGAGCGGCGAAGGCGCGATCCGCTGCATGCAGCAGGCGCTGTCCACCGTCGATACCCCGATCGACTACCTGAACACCCACGGCACCTCGACCCCGGTCGGCGACGTCGCGGAAATGAAAGGCGTGCGTGAAGTGTTCGGCGACAAGGCTCCGGCCATCAGCTCCACCAAGAGCCTGTCGGGTCACTCCCTGGGCGCCGCTGGCGTTCACGAAGCGATCTACTGCCTGCTGATGATGGAAGGCAACTTCATTGCCGGCTCCGCCAACATCGACGAGCTGGACCCTGAAGTGGCCGACCTGCCGGTGCTGACCAAGACCCGCGAAAACGCCACCATCAACACCGTGATGAGCAACAGCTTCGGTTTCGGTGGCACCAACGCCACCCTGGTACTGAAGCGCTGGGAAGGTAAGTAATTTCCCGCTGCCGAGCCGCACATGAAAACGCCCCGACTGGTTCGGGGCGTTTTTTTTTGCCTGGAGAAATTCGCACGGCAAACACAAAACCCTGTAGGAGCTGCCGCAGGCTGCTCCTACAGGGTGTGCGCGAGGCCTCTGGAGATGAAGCTTTTGTCATGAAACTTAACGCCCTGCGACTGAATGTCGCGGATTCCGCGGGCTGCAGCACTGTTTCCGTTTTTGCAAAAAGCCATTGCCAAACTCAGTCGTTTACTTAGCAAGCTACCAAACTCTATAACAGAGGCCTGCACACGCCTTGCTGCAGATAACAGAGATTGGAGCTAGCAGATGACTGTAAAAGTAACTGAACGCGACGATTCACATAAATCCCACGAGGGTGTAGCCGCCGGCATCCGGATCTGGGACGTGCATCAACAAGACCTGCTGGTCGGGATGTTCCATTCCGAGACCGATGCGCAAGACTACAAGGCCGAACTGGAAACGCTCGAGCGCAAACGCAAACTTGCAACCGGTTGAACACAGACTTCCACCACCGCGCAGCCTGCCCTCTTCCTGGCGGGCAGGCTGCAAGCCGAATCAGACAACCTCGATCAACGTCAAATGAAGGTTGTCATCGATCAGCACCGAAGGGACACTTTCAACGATCCAGCCCGCTTGAAGTCTGACCACCTCGACCTCCCCATCGCCCATTCCGTCATTGCGGATCGAAAACTGCAGCGATGACGGGTGACGCTTGGCGTAATCGAAATCCATGCCGCACGCGATCAGGAAATCGATTTTTGCCTCGCTCAGTTCAACTTGAGTATCGCGTTCGCCTTCTTTCAGACTGTAGTAATCCAGGCACAAGTTGATTGCAAAAGGGCAGCCATTGACGAGACTGTTGATAAACCTCCCTTCATAACCACCAAAGTAACTGTGTTCTGCCCGCACACTGCTGAGCTTCTTCACCTTCACTTCGACCCCTTCGGAAAGTTTAAACAGCCAATACTCCCTATCCGAAGCCCGGTGGTTGCCGAAGTCGATACCGGATACATGGCGCTTTGGCCACATCGACATCAACGGCCTATCGGCTTCATATTCTTTATTGGTGATCGCCAGCAAGTAATTAATAACGTCATAATAACTCGACTCACCCTCTCCAACCTTGATGAGTGTCGCGCAACTTCCCGCCAGCAATACGATCTTGCCATAGCGTTCCACTGGCAGTTCAGTCATCAATAAAGCTATACACCCAGGCACCTTCTCCAGATAGGCAGAGTTCAGCTCATGGAGTTCCTCTTCGCTGCGGACCTCGCGCCAGGGAATGTTCCAGAAGAACTCCGGCAGGGTAAAAAAAACACAAGCGGTTGCGCCATGATCCTCGCGGGCGGCTTTTGCGGCGATCTTGATTTTTCGGCGTACAAGCTCGGCACGAGCGACCAGCTCATCGTCCAGATAATCGCCAATGGATTGATCGTGCGGTCGTGACTGTGAAAGCTGCGACTTGAAAGTTGGCTGGCGTAACGAAGCGATACTTACAAACATTTATTCCATCCTTGGAGACTAAAGTTTATTCAATATGTTTTCTCCGAACACAAACATCCTTATAAAGAAAGATTATTTTTGGCAAAAGAAAACCCGAAAGATCGTATCGACACGATCATTCGGGCTCAATGTATAAATCATGAAAAGTACTAGCAAACATGTAAGCCTGCCAGGACATCAAATCGATTACCACATCAGGTCATCAGGAATCTGGTACGCCGCGTACGGATCATCTTCGACGCTGACCTCTTCGGTCTTCACGTTCATCTGCACGATGCGCTGCGGGTCGCGCTCCTGGATCTTCAGCGCGGCTTCACGGGGGATGACTTCATAGCCGCCGGCATGATGGACGATGGCCAGCGAACCGTTGCTGAGCTTGTTGCGCATCAGGGTGTTGACCGAAAGGCGCTTGACCTTCTTGTCGTCGACAAAGTTGTAGTAATCCTCGGTCGTCAACTTCGGCAGGCGCGTCGCTTCGATCAATTGCTTGACCTGGGCGGCACGGGCCTTGGCCTCGGCCTTCTCCTGCTGCTGGCGGTTGAGTTCCTGGTCGCGCTTGACCTTCTCGGCCATGGCTTCCTGCGCCGCGCGCTGTTGGGAGTCATCCAGCTCGATCTGGCCTTTGTGGGCCAGGCGTTGTTGTTTCTGCTTGTCTTTGCTGACCTGCTTGGCCTGCTTCTGGTTGACCAGCCCTGCTTTGAGCAACTGGTCGCGAAGGGAAATGCTCATGGTGCTTATTACTCACTTAGGCCACTGCTCAACCGCAGCTGGGCAAATTCTTTTCCTGACGTTTGGCTTCGCCCCACAAGGCGTCCAACTCTTCGAGGGTGCAATCTTCCATGGGACGGCGGGTGTCGCGCAATGCCTGTTCGATAAAACGAAAGCGTCGTTCAAACTTGCCGTTGGCGCCACGCAGTGCGGCTTCCGGATCGACCTTGAGATGCCGCGCCAGATTGACCACGGAAAACAGCAGATCGCCGATCTCGTCGGCCACGGCTTCGGGATCGTTTTCCGACATCGCTTCGAGGACTTCATCGAGCTCCTCACGCACTTTATCGAGCACCGGCAAGGCATCTGGCCAGTCGAACCCGACCTGCCCCGCGCGCTTCTGCAATTTTGCCGAACGGGACAACGCTGGCAGTGCGGCGGGAACATCATCGAGCAACGATAGCTGTTCGGGCGCTGAAGATTTCTCCGCGCGCTCCTCGGCCTTGATCTCTTCCCAGCGCTGCTTGACCTGCTCTTCACTCAAACGCGGGACATCCAGCGGCGCATACAGGTCACCGGTGGGGAACACGTGGGGATGACGACGGATCAGCTTGCGGGTGATGCCGTCGACCACGCCGGCGAACTCGAAGCGCCCCTCTTCCCGAGCCAACTGACTGTAATAAACCACCTGGAACAACAGATCACCCAGCTCACCCTGCAAGTGATCGAAGTCGCCGCGCTCGATGGCATCGGCGACTTCGTAGGCTTCTTCGAGGGTGTGCGGGACGATGGTGGCCCAGGTTTGCTTGATGTCCCACGGGCAACCGTACTGCGGGTCGCGCAGGCGGTTCATCAGGTGCAATAAATCTTCAAGTGAATACATCTTTCAATCTCTGCCCGCTCTTTGTAGGAGCGAGCTTGCTCGCGATGGACGTTAACGATGACGCATGCTGTCTGAATGAACGCGTCGCCCTCAGGTTCTTCGCGAGCAAGCTCGCTCCTACATGTCTTACGGCGTCCGGTTACGCCGGGTTTCGATGATGTTCGGCAACTGGGAAATCCGCCCCAGCAACCGCCCCAATGCGTCCAGCCCCGGAATCTCGATGGTCAGGGACATCAACGCGGTGTTGTCCTCCTTGTTCGAGCGGGTGTTGACCGCCAGCACGTTGATCCGCTCATTGAGCAGCACCTGCGAGACGTCACGCAGCAGACCGGAACGGTCGTAGGCGCGGATGACGATGTCCACCGGATAGGTGAGCACCGGCACCGGCCCCCAGCTGACCTGGATAATTCGCTCGGGCTCGCGCCCGGCCAGCTGCAGCACCGAGGCGCAGTCCTGGCGGTGAATGCTCACGCCGCGACCCACGGTGATGTAACCGACGATTGCATCGCCCGGCAACGGCTGGCAGCACCCGGCCATCTGGGTCATCAGGTTGCCGACACCCTGGATCTGGATATCGCCGCGCTTGCCCGGCTTGTAGCCGGTGGCCTTGCGTGGAATCAGTTCCAGCTGCTCGTTGCCACGCTCCGGCTCGACCAGTTGCTGCGCCAGGTTGACCAGTTGCGCCAGGCGCAGATCCCCGGCGCCGAGGGCGGCGAACAGGTCTTCGGCGGTTTTCATGTTGGCCTTGTCGGCCAGCTTGTCGAAATCCACCGCGGGCAGACCGAGGCGATTGAGCTCGCGCTCAAGCAGCGTTTTACCGGCCGCGACGTTCTGGTCACGGGCCTGCAACTTGAACCAGTGAACGATCTTCGCCCGCGCCCGCGATGTGGTGACGTAACCCAGGTTCGGGTTCAGCCAGTCGCGGCTCGGGGTGCCGTGCTTGCTGGTGATGATCTCGACCTGTTCACCGGTTTGCAGGCTGTAATTGAGCGGCACGATGCGCCCGTTGATCTTGGCGCCACGGCAGTTGTGACCGATTTCGGTGTGTACACGGTAGGCGAAGTCCAGCGGCGTCGCACCCTTCGGCAAATCGATGGCGTGACCGTCCGGGGTAAAGATGTAAACCCGGTCGGGCTCGATATCGACCCGCAGCTGTTCCGCCAGGCCACCGATGTCGCCCAGCTCTTCGTGCCATTCGAGTACCTGGCGCAGCCAGGAGATTTTCTCTTCGTAGTGATTGGAGCCGGACTTGACGTCGGTGCCCTTGTAGCGCCAGTGCGCGCACACACCGAGTTCGGCTTCTTCGTGCATCGCATGGGTGCGGATCTGCACTTCCAGCACCTTGCCCTCGGGCCCGATCACCGCTGTGTGCAGCGAGCGATAGCCGTTTTCCTTGGGGTTGGCGATGTAGTCGTCGAACTCTTTCGGAATGTGCCGCCAAAGGGTATGGACGATACCGAGCGCGGTGTAGCAATCGCGCATTTCCGGCACCAGCACGCGAACGGCTCGAACGTCGTAGATCTGGCTGAACTCCAGACCCTTGCGCTGCATTTTGCGCCAGATCGAATAGATGTGTTTGGCCCGGCCGCTGATGTCGGCATCGACGCCGGTGGCCTGCAATTCGTTTTTCAGCTGGCTCATCACGTCGCTGATGAAGCGCTCGCGATCGAGTCGCCGCTCGTGGAGCAACTTGGCGATCTGCTTGTACTGGTCCGGCTCCAGGTAACGGAAGGACAAGTCCTCCAGTTCCCACTTGATGTGACCGATACCCAGGCGATGGGCCAGTGGCGCGTAGATGTCGAAGACTTCACGGGCGACGCGGTTGCGTTTTTCGTCGTCGGCGGTCTTCACCGCACGGATGGCGCATGTACGCTCGGCCAGTTTGATCAGGGCGACGCGAACGTCGTCGACCATGGCCACCAGCATCTTGCGCAGGTTTTCCACCTGGCCCTGGGTGCCCATCACCATGGATTTGCGCGGACTCAGGCTGTCGCTGATCGCCGCCATGCGTTGCACGCCGTCGATGAGTTTGGCCACCACCGGGCCGAAGCGCTGGCTGACTGCCGGCAACGGGATCTGGGCTTCGCGCACGCCCCGGTACAGGACCGCGGCGACCAGTGAGTCCTGATCGAGTTTGAGATCGGCGAGAATCTCGGCGATCTCAAGGCCGGTACGGAACGTGGAGTTCCCTTCCGACCACAGATTCTGTGCCGCATTGGCTTGTTGTTCGGCCTCGCGAGCGTACTCGCAGGCCTCTTTCAAGGCTTCGCGATCCAGTGCCAGATCGACACTCACCGCGTGATCGAGCCAAGCCTCGAGATTGATACTGCCGTCGGTGTTGATCGGCTGGTGTGCTCTCACCTGTACCATCTTGCTTACCTTCCCTACGACGCAGATTCAATGCGTCAAATCGCTGACCTTCGTTGCCCGTGCGCCCACATCGGGCTGGGTGCGCGGCTGCACGGGCGGGCCAGTCGGACCAGACGAGCATCCTAGCTCGCTTCAAATAACGCCATGGCCTCGACATGTGCCGTTTGAGGAAACATATCGAGAATCCCGGCACGTTTTAACCGGTAGCCCTGCTTGATCAATTCGACCGTGTCACGCGCCAGAGTGGCCGGGTTGCACGACACGTACACCAACCGTTCGGCGCCCAGGGTCTTGAGCTTGCGAACAACCTCGAAAGCACCGTCACGCGGTGGGTCCAAGAGTACCGCACAAAAGCCTTCGGCGGCCCATTCGGCGTCCGTCAAAGGCTGGGATAAATCGGCCTGAAAAAACTTCGCGTTATGCAGATTATTGCTAGCCGCATTCGCCGCTGCCCGATCGACCATCACCTGCACACCTTCGACCGCCACCACTTCGCGAGCGGCCTTGGCCAGTGGCAAGGCAAAGTTGCCCAAGCCGCAGAACAGATCGAGTACACGTTCATCCGCTGTCGGTTTCAACCAGTCCAGCGCCTGGGCGACCATCGCTTCGTTGACGGCGGCGTTGACCTGGATGAAATCCCCTGGCCGGTAAGCCAGTTCCAGATCCCACTGTTCCAGGCGATAACCCAACGACTGATCGGCCTCGACCGGTTGCGGTTCGCCGTCGCCATGCAGCCACAATTGGGCTTCGTGGAACGCGCAGAAATCCTTGAGGATCGTCAGGTCGGCGTCGGACAGCGGTGCCATGTGCCGCAGCAACACGGCCAGCGTCGAGCCGCTGAACAACTCCACATGCCCGAGTGCCTGGGGTTTGCTCAAGCGCCGCAGCATCTCCGGCAAACGGCTCATGATCGGTTGCAAGGGCTGTACCAGCACCGGGCAGTCATCGATACCAACGATGTCCTGGCTGCCGGCGGCACGGAAACCGACTTCGAGTTTTTTCGCCTTCATGTCCCAGCGCACCGCCACGCGGGCGCGACGCCGGTAAGCGAATTCCGCACCGCTCAATGGCGCCGCCCACTCCTCGGGTTCGACGCCCGCGACTCTCGACAACTGCTCGGCGAGCATGCGCTGTTTCAGGGCAAGCTGTTCGTTGTGGGGCAGATGCTGCACGCTGCAACCGCCGCAGCGGCCGGCATGGGCGCACGGTGCCGGGCGGCGTAATTCGCTGGCCTTGAACACCCGTTCGGTGCGCGCCTCGACCACTTTGCCGTGGGCACCGAGGACGCGCGCCTCGATCTCTTCACCGGCCAATGCGCCGATGACGAACCAGGTACGGCCTTCGAAAAATGCGATGCCGCGACCGTCATTGGCCAGGCGCTCGATGGTCAGGCGCTGCTTTTTGCCGGTCGGGATTTGCGGGGCCTTGCTGCCGCCGGTGGGCTGGAAGCGCAGGCCTCTTTCATGTTTGGCCATCAGTTGGGCGCGTCGAAAATGCCGGTCGACAAGTAACGGTCGCCGCGGTCGCAGATGATCGCGACGATCACCGCATTTTCAACTTCTCTGGACAGGCGCAGCATTGCCGCCACGGCGCCGCCCGAGGACACGCCACAGAAAATGCCTTCTTCACGGGCCAGGCGACGGGTCACGTCTTCGGCTTCGCTTTGGGCCATGTCGACGATCCGGTCCACGCGATCAGCCTGATAGATCTTCGGCAGGTATTCCTGAGGCCAGCGACGGATACCCGGGATCGCCGAACCTTCCATTGGTTGCAGGCCGATGATCTGCACGTTGTCGTACTGCTCTTTCAAGTAGCGCGACACGCCCATGATGGTCCCGGTGGTGCCCATGGAACTGACGAAGTGGGTGATGGTGCCCTGGGTCTGGCGCCAGATTTCCGGGCCAGTGGTGGTGTAGTGCGCCTCGGGGTTATCACCGTTGGCGAACTGATCCAGTACCTTGCCGCGACCTTCGGCTTCCATGCGCTGGGCGAGGTCGCGGGCACCTTCCATGCCCTCCTCCTGGCTGACCAGGATCAGCTCGGCGCCATAGGCGGTCATGGCTGCCTTGCGTTCGGCGCTGGAGTTGTCCGGCATGATCAGGATCATCTTGTAACCCTTGATCGCAGCGGCCATGGCCAGGGCGATCCCGGTGTTGCCCGAGGTCGCTTCGATCAGTGTATCGCCGGCGTGGATCTGCCCGCGCAGTTCGGCGCGGGTGATCATCGACAGCGCCGGACGGTCCTTGACCGAACCCGCCGGGTTGTTCCCTTCGAGCTTGAGCAAAAGGGTATTGCTGGTGGCGCCGGGCAGGCGCTGCAAACGGACCAGCGGAGTGTTGCCGACGCAATCGGCGATGGTTGGGTACTGCAAGGTCATGGCGTATTCGCAATCCAGACTGCGGGGGCGACTATCATACCGGCAAACGTTCGCAGGCCATATCACGCAAAGTGTGGTGCTTATGGTTTATGGGAATAAGCAGATATTTTGCGGTGAACATGAGGGCCTCATCGCGGGCAAGCCCGCTCCTACAGGGGACTGAGGTGATCACATATTTTTCGGTTGAAACACAGTCAATGTGGGAGCGAGCCTGCTCGCGATGGCGTCGTCACGGGCACCACCATCATCCGCCAACAGACGCATATTCAAGCGCAACCCGGTCCCGGTGCTCTGCGCCCACAGCTGTCCACCCTGACGCTGCACCGCATTCCGGGCGATGCTCAACCCCAACCCAAACCCACCATCCCCCGGCCGCGAACCGTCGAGCCGGGTGAACGGCAGGAAGATCCGCTCCAGATCCGCTTGCGCCACTCCACCGCCCTGATCTTCCAGCCACAGGTGCCAGAAATCGCCATCACGCCGTCCGCCCAATTGGACGATGCCTCCCGTCGGCGAATGACGAATGGCATTGCGCAGAATGTTTTCCAACGCTTGGGCCAGGGTATTGAGATGACCGCGAACCCAGCAGGATGCATCCACCGTGCATTGCAACTGCGTATCGGGCCAGCCACTTTCATAGCAGGCGTTTTCCGTGAGCATTTCCCACAGGGCCTGGATCTGAATCGCCTCGTCGGGCAACCGGGTGCGCTCGGTGTCCAGCCATGCCAGTTGCAGCGTGTCTTCCACCAGGCGCTGCATGCCATCGACCTCACGACCGATACGTTCGCGCAATGGCTCCAGCCCCTGCTCGCTTTCACTGGCCACCCGCAGGCGGCTCAAAGGCGTGCGCAATTCGTGGGACAGGTCGCGCAACAGTTGCTGCTGCAAGGCCACAGTGCTTTGCAGGCGCTCGGACATGTGATCGAACGCCCGCCCCAGCTCACCCAATTCATCGGAACGATTGGTGGTGCGGCTCGATAGGCGCACATTCAGTTGGTCGGCACGCCAGGCATTGGCCTGCTCACGCAAGTGATTGAGCGGCACTACCAGCAAACGGTAGAGCCCGACGCACAGCAGCAAAGTGAACAACCCCGGAATCACGCCGTTGGTGATCACCCGCCAGAACACCCGGTATTGCCCAGGCAGAAAGCGTTCGGGCAGTTCGATCACCAGGCTGCCAGTGGACGGGTCGCCGGGAAACGGTATGCGTATCCACGGCCGGCCTTTCTTGTGAATGGGCCAATCGAGGCCGCGCAAAAAAGTCAGGCGTTCGACTTCCTTGTCCGTCAGCGATTGGTTGCTCAAGGACTGCAAATCACCACCGATGACACCGACCCAGCCTTTTTCCCGCTGACCCATGCCTTGCAGCCAGTCATCGACACCGGCGCTCTGGCGCTGCTTCCACGCCTGCTCGGCTTCGGCGGCATAACCGGACAGGGTGCCGCGGGCCTCATCGGAGAGGAACTGGTTTCGCTCCTCCATGTAACGCCCCCATGACCAACTCAACCAGATCATCAGCAGACAGAAAGCGACCAATAGACAAGCCAGTTTCCAGAACAGCGAGTGCCTGCCCGGCACGTTACATTTCATCGGCGGCGCTCAGGATGTAACCCTTGCCCCATACCGTACGCACTTCGCGCTCGGTGTAGCCAATGGCCCTGAGCTTGCGGCGGATCTGGCTGATGTGCATGTCCAGGCTGCGGTCATGGGCCGCATAACCGCGTTGCAGCACCTGTTGATAGAGGAAGGCTTTGCTCAATACTTCGTCGACGCTGCGGTGCAGCGTCTCCAGCAGCCGATACTCGCTGCGGGTCAGGCCGCCAGCCTGTTCGCCATAAAACACCTCGAAGCTTTCATCGTCGAAACGCAGGCTGTCCATCGACGGGGCTGCCACTGCGGGTGCGGGCCGGCGGTCGAGTGCCACCCGCCGCAGAATGGCTTCGATGCGCACCCGCAACTCCACCATGCTGAAGGGCTTTGGCAGGTAATCGTCGGCCCCCAGGCGAAAGCCGCTGATGCGATCGGCCTCGGCACCGAGGGCCGACATCAGCAACACCGGGGTGGAATGACTCTGGCGCAATTGAGTCAGTACCGCCAGGCCGTCCATGCCCGGCAGCAGGATATCCATCAACACCACGTCGAAAGGCTGCCGGCGGGCAATGTCCAGGCCTTCCTGGCCGTTCTGGCACCAGGTCACCTGGAAGCCGCTGCGGTCCAGGTGCTCGTGAACGTAGGCGCCGAGCACAAGGTCGTCTTCGATGGACAGGATTCGGGGGAGGCCAGCAGTGATGGGAGTCATGACTATCTGCAAGCAATTCTCAGTTGAGCGATTATTCAAGATTGCCTCGCCAGGGGCAACCCACGGTTTGTCCGTATCGCCAAAGAGTCGCCCGGGCGGACGAATGACTGCACCATTTTTACGAAGATTGCCCGCGAGCAAATCGCTACACTGCGCAAGTGGTGCATGGCGGATGCATGTACGGGTCTATAAATAGCGGGATGCAGGAGAGATGCGTGCTCAAGAAACTGGGAATCAAAGGCCGCGTGCTGTTGCTGACCCTGTTGCCAACCAGCCTGATGGCGTTGGTGCTGGGGGGGTATTTTACCTGGATGCAACAGGCTGACCTGCAAACCCAACTCATGCAGCGCGGCGAAATGATCGCCGAGCAGTTGGCTCCACTGACGGCGCCAGCCATGGGCCATCAGGACAACGAACTGCTCGAACGCATCGCCACCCAGGCCCTGGAGCAAACCGACGTACGGGCAGTGACCTTCCTGGCTCCCGACCGCACGTTGCTGGCCCACGCCGGCCCGACCATGCTCAATCAGACGCCCTCTGGCAGTGGCACGCAAATGCTGCGCCACAGCGGCAGCGATGCGACCCGCTATCTGCTGCCGGTATTCGGCAAACACCGCAATCTGGCCGGAGACGTGATTCCCGAAGAAGCAGACCGCCTGCTTGGCTGGGTCGAGCTCGAACTGTCCCATAACAACATGCTGTTGCGCGGTTACCGCAGCCTGTTCGCCAGCTTGATGTTGATCGCTACGGGACTGATCGGTGCGGCGCTGCTGGCCCTGCGCATGGGCCGCACGATCAATCGGCCGTTGAGCCAGATCAAGCAGGCCGTGGCCCAACTCAAGGACGGCCACCTGGAGACCCGCTTGCCGCCCCTCGGCAGCCAGGAACTGGATGAACTGGCTTCCGGCATCAACCGCATGGCCGGCACCCTGCAAAATGCCCAGGAAGAATTGCAGCACAGCATCGACCAGGCCACCGAAGACGTGCGCCAGAACCTGGAAACCATCGAGATCCAGAACATCGAGCTGGATCTGGCGCGCAAGGAGGCCCTGGAAGCGAGCCGGATCAAGTCCGAATTCCTGGCCAACATGAGCCATGAAATCCGTACGCCGCTCAATGGCATTCTCGGCTTCACCCACCTGTTGCAAAAAAGCGAGCTCACCCCACGCCAGCTCGACTACCTGGGCACCATCGAAAAATCCGCCGACAGCCTGCTGGGCATCATCAACGAGATTCTCGACTTCTCGAAAATCGAAGCTGGCAAGCTGGTGCTCGACCATATTCCGTTCAACCTGCGCGACCTGCTCCAGGACACCTTGACCATCCTCGCCCCGGCCGCCCACGCCAAGCAGCTGGAACTGGTGAGCCTGGTGTATCGGGACACGCCGCTGTCACTGGTAGGCGACCCGTTGCGGCTCAAGCAGATCCTGACGAACCTGGTGAGCAATGCGATCAAGTTCACCCGCGAAGGCACCGTCGTCGCCCGCGCCATGCTCGAAGAAGAACACGAAGACACCGTGCAGCTGCGCATCAGCATTCAGGACACCGGCATCGGCCTGTCGAGCCAGGACGTACGCGCCCTGTTCCAGGCCTTCAGTCAGGCTGACAACTCGCTATCGCGGCAACCGGGCGGCACTGGCCTGGGCCTGGTGATTTCCAAACGCCTGATCGAACAGATGGGCGGCGAGATCGGCGTCGACAGCACGCCGGGGGAAGGGTCGGAATTCTGGATCAGCCTGAGCCTGCCGAAAACCCGTGACGATGCCGAAGACCTGCCCGCCGCGCCGCTGCTCGGGCGCCGGGTGGCGGTGCTGGAAAACCACGAACTGGCCCGGCAGGCGTTGCAGCATCAACTGGAAGACTGCGGCCTCAACACCACACCGTTCAACACCCTGGAAAGCCTGACCAATGGCGTCACCGCCGCCCACCAGACCGATCAGGCGATCGAACTTGCAGTGCTCGGCATCACCAGCAACGACATGCCGCCGGAACGCCTCAACCAGCACATCTGGGACCTCGAGCATCTTGGCTGCAAAGTGCTGGTGCTGTGCCCGACCACGGAACAGACGCTGTTCCATCTTTCCGTGCCCAACCCCCACAGCCAGCTCCAGGCGAAACCGGCCTGTACCCGCAAGTTGCGACGCTCCCTGTCTGATCTGGTCAACCCGCGCCCGATGCGCCGCGAGCCGGGCGAACCGTTGTCCAGCCGTGCACCGAAGGTGCTTTGCGTCGACGACAATCCGGCCAACCTGATGCTGGTGCAGACCCTGCTCGAAGACATGGGCGCCAATGTGCTCGCGGTGGAAAGCGGTTTTGCCGCCATCAAGGCGGTGCAGAACGAGACATTCGATCTGGTGTTGATGGACGTGCAGATGCCCGGCATGGACGGCCGCCAGAGCACCGAGGCGATCCGCCAATGGGAAAGCGAACGCCATTGCACGCCGCTGCCGATCGTGGCCCTCACCGCCCACGCCATGGCCAACGAAAAACGCGCGATGCTGCAAAGCGGCATGGACGACTACCTGACCAAACCGATCAGCGAACGGCAATTGGCGCAGGTGGTGCTGAAATGGAGCGGCCTGGCGCTGCGCAATCACAGCCCGGAACGCTCCGGCGATGGGCATGCTGGCGCCCACGACCTGTTGGTACTCGACCACGACGAAGGATTGCGCCTGGCCGCCGGCAAGGCTGATCTGGCGGCGGACATGCTGGCGATGCTGCTGGCGTCCCTGGAGGCTGACCGCGAAGCCATCCGCCTCGCACAGCAAAGCAACGACCACAACGCCCTGATCGAACGGGTCCATCGCCTGCATGGCGCGACGCGTTACTGCGGCGTACCGCAATTGCGTGCGGCCTGCCAACGCAGCGAAACCCTGCTCAAGCAACAGGACCCGAATGCCGGCGTGGCACTGGAGGAACTCGACCGGGCGATCAATCGCCTGGCGGCCCAGGCGCGCATGAATGCTTGATGCAGCGCAACTGCGTCAATCAAATATCAGCATAAGCTCAGCGCAAACCCTGTAGGAGCTGGCTTGCCAGCGAAGGCGGCCTCAGAGACAGCACAGGGTTTGAGATCCTCTTCGCAGGCAAGTCGGATCGCCGCACCGCAGCTCCTACAGAAACGGGACAGAGAGGACATCATGCGTACGATTTTTTTCAGCAGCCAGAACTACGACCGCGACAGTTTTCTAGCTGCCGATCAACCGGTCGGCATCGAGCTGCAATTTCAGCCTGCGCGCCTGAGCCTCGACACAGTGGCGCTGGCCCAGGGGTATGAAGCGGTCTGTGCGTTCATCAATGATGACCTCGGCGCGGCGGTACTCGAACGCCTGGCCGCCGGTGGCACTCGCCTGATCGCCCTGCGCTCGGCCGGTTACAACCATGTCGACTTGCCGACGGCAAAACGTCTGGGACTGGCCATCGTGCGCGTCCCGGCCTATTCGCCCCACGCGGTGGCCGAACATGCAGTGGCGCTGATCCTCGCACTCAACCGCCGCTTGCCCCGCGCCTACAACCGCACTCGCGAAGGGGATTTCAGACTGCAGGGGCTGACGGGTTTCGACCTGGTGGGCAAGACCGTCGGCGTGGTCGGCACCGGTCAGATCGGTGCCACCTTCGCCAAAATCATGAGCGGATTTGGCTGCCAGTTACTGGCCTGTGACCCCTACCCCAACCCGCAGGTCGAAGCCCTTGGCGCGCGCTACCTGAGCCTGCCGCAGCTGCTGGCCGAATCGCAGATCATCAGCCTGCACTGCCCGCTCAACGAGCAGAGCAAGCACTTGATCAACCGCCAATCCCTGGCGCACATGCAACCGGGCGCAATGCTGATCAATACCGGACGTGGCGGCCTGGTGGACACCCCGGCGCTGATCGATGCCCTGAAAGACGGTCGCCTGGGTTACCTGGGGCTGGATGTGTATGAGGAAGAGGCGCAGTTGTTCTTCGAGGACCGCTCCGACCTGCCGCTGCAAGACGATGTACTGGCCCGGTTGCTGACCTTCCCTAACGTGATCGTCACCGCACACCAGGCCTTTCTGACCCGCGAAGCGCTGGACGCGATAGCCGCCACCACGTTGCGCAACATTGCAGCCTGGACGGCGGGCACCCCGGAAAACCAGGTGACGGGAGACTGAAACGGATCGAAGGTCATCTGCCTGCGCGATGCGGTGTGCAAGCCCGTGATAGCATATCGCGCATATTTGGAGGACCCATGGTCGAACACGATTTCCGCTACAGCCTGATGAACCCGCAACACACCCTCACCGAATGCCGCGCCCTGGTGCCAGGGCGCTATCAGGTCACCGGCAACGGTGGCTCGATTCGCAACAACGACGTGCTGGTCGTGACCCTCAAGGGTGCCAAGGACTTGTCCATGCGCCTGACCGTCGAAACGGTTCGCCACCTGATCAACCCGCCCGGTCAATGGGTCGCGGTGGCCAGTGGCCCGGTATTCGGCGAACTGGCCATTCATACCTGGCAAGTGAACTGTGACAGCTGCGCCAAAGAGCTGAGCTTCGAGTTCGCCGTCGATGCCAAGCTGGGCAACAAGGCCGAAAAGCCTGCCGCCACTGCGCGGATTGCCGATCTGGGCTGGACCACCGTTGGCGAGAAACACCTGTGCCCGAAATGCCAGGAGCCTGCGTGATGAAACGCCTCGCTCTGAGCGCGATGGCCGGTGCCAGCCTGCTGGGCTGCGCCGCCGAGCCGGTGCAGTTGCAACAAAACCGCAGCTACATTCTGGAATGGATCGGCGAACGGCCGTTGATGGACTACAGCCACCTGACCATCACCCTCGCTGAAGACGGCCGGGCTTACGGCAATGGTGGCTGCAATCACTGGTTCGCGCCGTACACCCTCGATGGCGACAAACTGACCTTCGGCAAAATCGGCAGCACCCGCAAACTGTGCGCGCCGGCGCTGATGGAACAGGAAAAACGCTTCCTCCAGGCCCTGGAAAACGTCCAGCGCTGGGACGTCTCCCCGATCGAGCAGATGCGCTTCTGGCCAGCCGAAGGCAAGCCGCTGCGTTGGTGGCTTGAGGAGGGTTGATCCCCTGAAAGATCGCAGCCTGCGGCAGCTCCTACATGGATTGTCGTACACCCTGTAGGAGCTGCCGCAGGCTGCGATCTTTTCTCTCAAGAACAACTCAATTCTTCGCCTGCAATGCCTCAAGCTTCGCCATCACCCCCGCCGCCGTCTGTTCCCCCATCAACTGCTCACGCACCTTGCCCTTGTTATCGATAATGTACGTCACCGGCAACACCTCGCTGCGCGGCAGCTCGAACAGCTCGGTAGGGTCCAGCGCCAGCACGGTGAACCTGATTCCCAGCTTCTCGCTCGCGCCCTTCAGCTCTTGCCCCTGGACGTTGTCGAAGTTGACCCCGAACACACCAATTTTCTTGTCCTTGAGCTGCTCGGCCAAGGCATTCAACTCCGGGATCTCGGTACGGCAAGGCCCGCACCATTCTGCCCAGTAGTTAAGTACCAGCCATTTGCCGTCCAGTCGGTCGGCGGCGATCTTGTGGCCGTCCTGGTCGATGCCATAGTCATTCCCGCAGCCCCCCAGCATCAACGCCCCGATGATCGCCAATGCCGCTGCCAGTCGCCTTGTCATGTCGTGTTCCTTGTCAAAAATTGAATGCGCCTGCGACCCATCGCCTCTCACGGTTCTGGATTGCGCGCTGCACAGTTAGAATAGCCGCCACCTTACGCAAGATGCGACCCGCTCATGACCGATCTGACGCTTTATCACAACCCGCGCTGCTCGAAATCCCGCGGTGCGCTCGAACTGCTTGAAGCCCGTGGCCTGACGCCTACCGTGGTCCGTTACCTCGACACTCCGCTGGACGCCGCGCAAATCCAGAGCCTGCTGGGCAAACTCGGGATCAGCGCCCGGCATTTGCTGCGCACCGGCGAGGACGAGTACAAAACCCTCGACCTGGCCGACAACAGCCTGAGCGAAGCGCAATTGATCGCCGCTATCGCCGCCCACCCGAAACTGATGGAGCGACCGATTCTCGAAGTCGGCGACAAAGCCATCATCGGCCGCCCACCGGAGCAGATCCTGGAACTGTTGCCATGAGTGCACCGTACATTCTGGTTCTGTACTACAGCCGCAGCGGCTCGACCAACGAAATGGCCCGGCAGATCGCCCGCGGTGTAGAACAGGCCGGGCTTGAGGCCCGCCTGCGCACGGTGCCGGCGATTTCCAGCGAGTGCGAAGCCGTTTCGCCGGAGATTCCCGACGAAGGTGCGCTGTACGCCAGCCTCGACGACCTGAAGAACTGTGCCGGCCTGGCACTCGGCAGCCCGACCCGCTTCGGCAACATGGCCGCGCCGCTCAAGTACTTTCTCGACGGCACCAGCAACCTGTGGCTGACCGGCGCCCTGGTGGGCAAACCGGCGGGTGTATTCACCTCCACGGCGAGCCTGCACGGCGGCCAGGAAACCACCCTGCTGTCGATGATGCTGCCGTTGCTGCACCACGGCATGCTGATCACCGGCCTGCCCTACAGCGAATCGGCCCTGCTGGAAACCCAGGGCGGCGGCACGCCTTACGGCGCCAGCCACCACGCCGGTGCCGACGGCAAAAGCGGTCTGGATACCCATGAAGTGGCGCTGTGCCGCGCGCTGGGCATGCGCCTGGCCAAGACTGCACAGAAACTGGAGAGCTGAGGTGGCCAAGAAGCCGAAGATTCTGCCCGCCATTGACTGGCTCGAAGCACGGGTCAAGGCGATGCGCGCCATCAGCCTGCTGTGCTTTTTCGGCCTGGTGGGACTGCTGTGTGTTTACTACCTGGCGATTGCCGATCTGCACGGGGCACGCCCCTGGGTGATCCTGTTGATCGAACTGGTGCCACTGCTGATTCTGGCACCGGGGATGATCGTCGGCAGCCCTCGCGGGCATTCCTGGATGTGCTTTGTGGTGAACCTGTATTTCATCAAGGGCGCGTTGGCTGCCTATGACCCGAACCGGCAAATCTTCGGTTTGCTGGAGATGGGTGCGAGCCTGGCGGTGTTCTGTTCAGCGTTGTTGTATGTGCGCTGGCGGTATCAGTTGAATCGCAAGTTGGCTGGCGAGGACGAAGTTTCCGTCGCCTGACAGAAAAGATCGCAGCCTTCGGCAGCTCCTACAGGCTTACACATTCCCCTGTAGGAGCTGCCGAAGGCTGCGATCTTTTGGGGCCACCCAAACCCTCAATGATTGACGGTATAAGCCAGCATCATCGAAATCTGGCTCATCGGCCGCCCGCCACTTTCCTCGTGCCACTGGTTGAACACGTCCTGCACCAACGCCAGGTCGCGCAGGCTGCTCGGCACCTTGTCGATGATGTCCTGCGCATTCAGCGCCGCCACCACGTCATAGCTCGGTACAAAGGTGTCCTTGCCGATCATCCGCAAGAAGCGCGGGGCAGACAGACCGCCCAACTGATGTCCGCGTTTTTTCAGAAAGGTCCAGAGCCCGACGATATCAGTCACCGGCCAATCGGCGATCAGCGCGCCGAAGCTGCCCTTTTCATGGGCCACGTCCAGTATGAACTGCGCATTGCGCGGCACACTCTTGAGCTTGCCCAGGTGACGGATGATCCGCGTGTCCTGCATCAGCCGCTCCAGGTGTTCGGCGCTCATCAGCACGACTTTCTCCGGGTCGAACTTGAAGAACACTTCTTCGAAGGCCGGCCACTTGGCATCCACCAGGCTGTGCTTGAGCCCGGCGCGGAATACCCGTAGCGCCATCATCGAGAGGTAGCGATCGTCGCTGATCTTGCGCAATTGCGCGGGAGTCTTGGGAACGGGCAGGTGGGCTTCCAGTTCAGCCGCTGAACCGAAACGGTTCAAGCAGTACTCGTTCAGCCACTTGTAGTCGCGCATGCCCTCTCCTGGAGGTTGAAACAATAAACAAATGTAGGAGTGAGCCTGCTCGCGATCGCGGTTAGTCATTCAACATTGATGTCGACTGACACTGCGCGATCGCGAGCAGGCTCACTCCTACAGTTTTTGACTAGAGATTGACCACATTGACGAATCGCGAAGCCGCGCTTTCGTCGATCTTGAGGCTGGTGAAGTCGAACAGGTTGCGGTCCGCCAGTTGTGACGGGATCACGTTCTGCAGGCTGCGGAAAATGCTCTCGGTACGGCCCGGGGTCTTGCGCTCCCAGTCCAGCAGCATTTCCTTGACCACCTGACGCTGCAGGTTTTCCTGGGAGCCACAGAGGTTGCACGGGATGATCGGGAATTGCTTGAAGTCCGAGTAGGCCTGGATGTCTTTTTCGTTGCAGTAGGCCAGCGGGCGGATCACCACGTTACGGCCATCGTCGGCGCGCAACTTCGGTGGCATGGCCTTGAGCGAACCGTTGAAGAACATGTTCAGGAAGAACGTTTCGACGATGTCGTCGCGGTGGTGACCGAGGGCCATCTTGGTCGCGCCGATTTCGTCGGCGAAGGTGTAGAGCGTTCCGCGACGCAGACGCGAGCACAGCGAGCAGGTGGTCTTGCCTTCCGGGATCAGCTCCTTGACCACCGAGTAAGTGTCTTTCTCGACGATGTGGTACTCGATACCCAGTTCTTTGAGGTAGGCCGGCAGCACGTGCTCCGGGAAGCCCGGCTGCTTCTGGTCCATGTTCACGGCCACGATCTCGAACTTGATCGGCGCGACCTTCTGCAAGTGCATCAGCACGTCGAGCATGGTGTAGCTGTCCTTGCCACCGGACAGGCAGACCATGACCTTGTCGCCGTCTTCAATCATGTTGAAGTCGGCAACCGCCTCACCGGCCTGTCGGCGAAGGCGCTTTTGCAGTTTGTTCTGGTTGACCGTGAGAGTGCCCATGACGCGAAATCCGTGAGGTGTGACGAAAGGCCGGCATTTTACGCAAAAAATCAACCTGTAGGAGCTGCCGAAGGCTGCGATCTTTTGATTTTGATCTTCGGTGGCGCTGAAATGGCCAAAGATCAAAAGATCGCCCGAGCGCGGACCGAGCCTTCGGCAGCTCCTACAGACGCAACCGCGATTAGGCCTGGGGTTTACAGCGCGATTTGCTCTAAAGCCCCTACTTCCTCCAGGGAAACTCATCCCTATACTGCGACATAAGGTCGCATACGAATTTCAGACCTGTGACTTGCTTGGCCGCATTGGCCTGTAGGCGCTCCACTGGGGGGCGACGGTAAAGACAAGAGGAGTGACTGGCATGATCCATCACGTAGTGGGGCTCTTCACCCACCCTGACCAAGAATGGAAAGAAATCCGTGGCGATCAGGAGGAAAGCATCAGCCACATGTACCTGACCCATACGCTGATCCTGGCGGCGATCCCCGCCGTGTCTGCCTTTATTGGCACCACACAGGTCGGCTGGGTCATCGGCAATCGACCTCCCGTAATGCTGACCGTAGAAAGCGCGATATGGATGACGATCATGTCGTACCTGGCGATGCTCGGCGGTGTCGCGGTAATGGGCGCATTCATTCACTGGATGGCCCGCACCTATGACGCCAACCCAAGCCTGGCCCGCTGCATTGCGTTTGCAACCTACACCGCTACACCGCTGTTCATCGGCGGCCTCGCCGCCTTGTACCCGCACTTGTGGCTGGGGATGATCGTCGGCACCGCCGCCATCTGCTACACGGTGTACTTGCTGTACGTGGGCTTGCCGACATTCATGAACATTCCATCTGACGAGGGCTTCCTGTTTTCAAGTTCGGTGCTCGCCGTAGGCCTGGTGGTGCTGGTCGCCATCATGGCGTTCACCGTGATTGTCTGGGGACTCGGCGTGGGGCCGGTCTATACCAGTTAGCCGCTCATCACTGATAATCAGAAACGACCGACACAGGCCGCCGCAAGGCGGCCTTTTCATTCTTCAGCAACGAGCAGGCACACAACCATTCGGCACCTTGGCGATTCGCAAGGCCCGAGGGTTGCGGCATACTCGACGTCTCTGGAGATCCATCGAGCATGCCCGAGCAACTCAATACCCGCGTCGAAGACTGTTTCCAACAAGCCGAATCCTTTTTCAAACGACCCTTCAAGCGACCCGTGGTGAGCCTCAAGCTGCGCGGGCAAAAAGCCGGTGTCGCGCATCTGCACGAGAACCTGCTGCGCTTCAATCCGCAGTTGTACCAGGAAAACACCGAAGACTTCCTCAAGCAGACCGTGGCCCATGAGGTCGCGCACCTGATCGCCCATCAGTTGTTCGGCGACCGCATTCAGCCCCATGGCGAAGAGTGGCAATTGATCATGCGCGGCGTGTACGAACTGCCGCCCAACCGCTGCCACACCTATGACGTCAAACGCCGCCGCGTGACCCGCTACATCTACAAATGCCCGTGCGCCGACAGCGACTTCCCGTTTTCCGCCCAGCGCCACAGCCTGGTTCGGCAAGGTCGGCGGTATTTGTGCCGGCGGTGCCGCAATACCCTGGTGTTCAGTGGGGAAATGCGGGTCGAGTAGTTGGATTTTCAGTGTTTGTGACGCTGCTATCGCGAGCAGGCTCGCTCCCACAGGGGATCTTTGGCGTGACACAAACCCAATGTGGGAGCGAGCCTGCTCGCGATGGCGGCCTGACAGGCACTAGAGAATCACCTTGGCTCGCCGCAACTGTTCGATCCGCTCAATGCTAAACCCCAACTCCCTCAACACCTGATCCGTATGCTGCCCCAACGCCGCGCCAATATGCCGGGGCTCAGGCAAACCTTGCGAAAACTTTAGCGGACAAGCCATCTGTGCCTGGGTCGAGCCATCGCCACGGGGCACATCGGTCACCAAGTCCCGCGCCTGCAACTGCGGATGACTCAGCGCCTCCCCCAGGCTCAACACCGGCTCGACACAAGCATCCAGCTCCGCGAAAAGCGCGCGCAACTCGGCAAAGTCATACTTTTCGAATTCGACCTTCAGCGCGGCTTTAAGCTGTTGCTGGTGCGCCGCAGACAGGCCGAGGCCGGCCAGTTCCTCAAGCCCCAACGCCGCGCACAACTGTTTCATGAATACCGGTTCCAGGCTGCCCACCGACAGCCAGCGCCCATCCCGGGATCGGTAGTAATCGTAGAAGCTGCCGCCATTGAGCACCTGGTCTTCCGGCCCCGGCTCGACGCCACAGGCCAGATACCCGGCACCTGCCAGCGCATTCAGGCTGAACGAGCAGTCGGTCATGCTGACATCCAGGTGCTGGCCCTGACCGGTTTGCTGTCGCGCAATGACCGCCGCCAGCAAGCCAATCACCCCGTGCAGCGAACCACCGGCGACATCCGCCACCTGCATGCCCAACGGCAGCGGCCCACTGTCGGCACGACCTGTGTAACTCGCCAGCCCGGACAGGGCCAGGTAGTTGATGTCATGGCCGGCGCGGTCCTTGTAGGGGCCGGTCTGGCCGTAGCCGGTGATCGACACATAAATCAATTTGGGATTGATCGCCTTCAGGGCTTCGTAGCCCAGGCCCAGACGTTCCATGACACCCGGGCGAAACTGCTCGAGCACAATGTCGTAGTCCTGTAGCAACGACCTGATCACCTCAAGGGCCTCAGGCTGTTTGAGGTCCAGGGCGAGGCTGCGTTTGTTGCGGTTGAGGTAGGCATGACTGGCTGACACGCCTTGATCATGGGGTGGCAACACTCGCAGCAGATCCATGCGCGTCGGTGATTCGATGCGCAGCACCTCGGCGCCCATGTCCGCCAGCAGCAACGAGGCGAACGGCCCCGGCAGCAGTGTCGAGAAATCCAGAACCTTGAGTGATGCCAGTGGACCGAGCATGAGCGTTCTCCCTTAACGATGCCCACAGCCTAGGCAGCCGATTGCTTTGCAGCAATCACCTTATATGCCACGCGCAGTGACCGTTACGCTCAATCGCCGGGCATGAAAAAACCCGCCAAAGCGGGTTTTTCATTACAACAAGGCTTACTTGGCGTTCGTCGGGGTTGCCCCTTCGACGTGGCCCAGAACATCATCTTTAGGCTCGTCGGCAATGCCGCGACCGCCCGAAGCCAGCTCGGCTTGCAGCACGTCGGTGTCCAGTTCCTTGACCCACTTGGCCACGACGATGGTGGCTACGGCGTTACCGACCAGGTTGGTCAGGGCACGGGCTTCGGACATGAAGCGGTCGATGCCGAGGATCAGCGCCAGGCCGGCAACCGGCAGGTGGCCCACGGCGGACAGGGTCGCAGCCAGTACGATGAAACCCGAACCGGTCACACCGGCGGCGCCTTTGGAGGACAGCAACAACACCACCAGCAGGGTGATCTGGTGCGTGATGTCCATGTGGGTGTCAGTTGCCTGGGCAATGAACACGGCCGCCATGGTCAGGTAGATCGCGGTACCGTCGAGGTTGAACGAGTAGCCGGTCGGGATCACCAGGCCTACCACGGATTTCTTCGCGCCCAGACGCTCCATCTTGACCAGCATGCGTGGCAGCACCGATTCCGAAGAAGAAGTACCGAGCACGATCAGCAGTTCTTCACGGATGTAGCGGATCATCTTCAGCACGCTGAAGCCATGCATGCGAGCGATGGAGCCCAGCACGATCAGAATGAACAGCAGGCAAGTGATGTAGAAGCACGCCATCAGTTGACCCAGTTGCACCAGCGAGCCGACACCGTAGGCACCGATGGTGAACGCCATGGCACCGAAGGCACCGATCGGCGCGAGCTTCATGATCATGTTGATGATGTTGAACATCACATGGGCGAAGCGATCGATGAAGTCCAGCAGCGGCTTGCCGTAGGCACCCAGGCGATGCAGGGCGAAACCGAAGATCACCGAGAACATCAGCACTTGCAGGATGTCGCCCGTGGCGAATGCGCCAACGATGGTGGCCGGGATCACGTTGAGGAGGAAGCCGATGACACTTTGATCAGCACCAGCCGCTACGTAGGTAGCGACTTTGGAGGCATCCAGGGTGCTTACGTCGATGTGCATGCCAGCACCTGGCTGCACGACGTTGACCACGACCAGACCCACCAGCAAAGCGATGGTCGAAACGATTTCAAAGTAAAGGAGTGCGTAACCGCCAGTCTTGCCGACCGCTTTCATGTCCTGCATGCCGGCGATACCGCTGACGACGGTGCAGAAGATGATCGGGGCGATGATCATTTTGATCAGTTTGATGAACCCGTCACCCAGCGGCTTTACCGCCACACCGAGCTGCGGATAGAAGTGACCGAGCAAAATACCGATGACAATTGCAACGATCACCTGGAAATACAGGGATTTGTACAGTGGCTGACGAGTCGTCATTGCAAAGTTCCTCAAGGGTGCCCGGTGACAACATCCATCTGTTGCCCGCAACACCGCAATTGCGAACCCTCCTGCACTGGAGGGATTTGTTTTTTCGAGCTGCGCAACGGCAGGCATCTGCACGTTGTATCGCAAGGCCCGTGCCACCTTCCGTAAAATCCCTGCAAGCCTGTTGATCTCTGGGGTTGCAGCGAATCCCTGTCACCGAACGGTTACAAACATGTGGCGGATTTCCGCCCTTCAATTAAAAGTCGTCCTGCTATTTGGCGGATATCCGCCCTGTTCATGCCCACGGTGCGCAGCTAACATCCGTCGATCAACGGTCAGATCTGCTGCCATGCGCGAACGCACCATCGCCAGTCATTTCGCCCGCGCTGCCCTTGGTGGTGCGCGTCGGCACGGCTACGACTATTGCGGCGTGCTACAACAACTGGGGATCAGCCCCGAGTTGCTGGACGAGCCCCGGGCACGCATCGCGCCTGAGCAATTCACCCAACTGATCCAGGCGTTATGGCTGGCGCTGGACGACGAGTACCTGGGGTTCGGGCAAGCCCCAAGCAGGCCGGGCAGCTTCGCGATGATGTGCCATGCCGTGATTCACTGTCGCAACCTGGATAAGGCACTCAATCGCGGCTTATTGTTTTATAGCCTATTCCCCGGGGCTCCGCGTTTGACCCTGAGCCGAGAAGATGAATGGGTGCGCCTGAGCCTGGACGATTCGCAACTCTGGGACCCGGACCATTTCCTCAGCGAAAGCCTGCTGGTGATCTGGCACCGTTTCGGCAGCTGGCTGATCGGCCAGCGTATTCGCCTGGAACAGGCCTCGTTCAGCTACCCCCGGCCCGAACACGGCGCCGAGTACGACCTGTTGTTTTCCTGTCCGCTTGAGTTTTCCAGGCCCCAGAGCAGCCTGTTGTTTCACAGCCGCTACCTGGCCATGCCGCTGTTGCAGGACGAACGCACCCTCAAGCATTTCCTCGAGCGCTCCCCCGCCGACCTGCTCTCGCGTCCGGATGACGGCGACAGTTTGAGCAGCCGCCTGCGGCGCTTGCTCAGTCGCGACAGTTCACGCTGGCCCGACCTGGAAGCCGTGGCCGCCCACCTGCACATCAGTCCGCAGACCTTGCGCCGGCATTTGCGGGAAGAGGGTTCGAGCTTTCAGGAATTGAAGGACCAGTTGCGCCGGGACATCGCGATTTATCACCTGAGCCGCGCTGACCTGTCGTTGCAACAGATCGCCGAGCAGCTGGGGTTTTCCGAACCGTCGGCGTTTCACCGGGCGTTCAAGAAGTGGACGGGGCTGACACCGGGGGCTTATCGGGCGCAGGAACACTGAGGTTCAAGGCTGAATTTTTTGGTGTCTTCACTGGCCTCTTCGCGGGCAAGCCCACGAAGAGGCTCGAAAGAACACTATCAAACCTCAGGTCAAACCACCGGAAAAAGAATCCGGAACGCCGCACCGCCCATCGGTGAATCACCCAAGGTCAGCTTGGCGCTGTAGCTCTCGATGATGTCCTTGACCACCGCCAGGCCGATGCCCTGCCCCGGGTGCTGGCGATCCAGACGCTCTCCGCGCTCGAGAATCCGTGCGCGCTGATTTTGTGGTACGCCGGGGCCGTCGTCCTCGACACACAACTCGGTGCCGCTGAGAGTTTCACGCACACTGATGCGTATTTCGCCCAGGCACAGGCGATAGGCGTTTTCCAGCAAATTGCCCATCATCTCCAATAGAGCGCCTTGCTCGATCGGTACGTAACACGGGTCGGGCAAATCGAACGCGACGTGCACGCGCTTGTCGCGATAGACCTTGTCCAGTGTGTCGCACAGGCTTTTCAGTACCGGGTGCAAGCGCACCTGATGACGTACCAGACCGCTTTTGCGCAGGCTGGCGCGCTGCAATTGGTAGCTGATCTGCTGGCTCATGCGTTCGATCTGGGTTTGCAACACCCAGGCCTGATCGCGATCCTCAGGACGCTGGGCCAGGTCTTCACTGACGCCTTGCAACACCGCCAGCGGCGTTTTCAGGCTATGGGCCAGGTCATCGAGGGAATCACGGTAGCGACTGCGCTGCTCACGTTCACTGTGCAGCAAACGGTTGAGAGAACCGGTCAGGCGCAACAATTCACGGGGATGTTCCTCACTGAGGCTTTCGCGGGTGCCACCTTCGATCTGGTCCAGTTCCTGGCTCAAGCGCCGCAATGCCTGCAAGCCCCAGGTCAGTCCGATCCACAGCAACGCCAGCAGCACCAGCAGTGCCGCGCCAAAACCCAGATAAAGATTTTCCCGCAAGCCTTCGAGGGTCAGTTCGTACTCGCGAACCGGCTGCAGCGCCACGATGCTGAAGGCTGCACTTTTACCGCCGAGCAACTTGACCTCGACGTCGTAGACGAAGAACTCCTGGCCATTGGCTTCGCGGATCCGCGCAAACTCGTTGCCACGCCCGTCGTAGCGCGGCTTGTAATTGATGCGTTCTTCCTGGGTCGCCTTCGAACGCCAGACCAGATGCCCTTCACGGTCATAGATGTAGCCAAGCAGCCGGCTGTCGGTGAGGTTGAAGCGTTCGTCAGGCAATTGCGCCGGCATCTGCAGACTGTTGTTCTCCACCCGTGCGGCAGAGATCAGCGTGGTCACGTCCGAAGCCAGACGCTGCTCGATGGAGTCCTGCAACGCCAGGCTGAAGGCACCTTGCATCGCCGGCAGCAGAGCCAGCATGAACAACACCGCCAACAGCGTGGCAGCGAGCATCAAGCGAATGCGCAGCGAACGGATCAAGTGCAACGCTCATTGAACAGGTAGCCCAGGCCGCGCACGGTGTCGATCGGTTTGAACCCGTCCGGCCCCTCCAGTTTGCGGCGCAGACGGCCGACCAGCACCTCGATCACATTCGGATCGCGCTCGTCGTCATCCGGGTAGAGCTGTTCCATCAAGCGGTCCTTGGGCACCACTTGCTGGTGATGGCGCATCAGGTATTCGAGGATGCGGTACTCATACGCGGTCAGTGCCAGCGGCTGTTCGTCGAGGGACGCCTGCTTGCGGTTCAGGTCCAGCAGCAACGGGCCAGCAACGATGGTCGACTGGGTGAATCCGCTGGAGCGGCGCAACAAGGCATTCAGGCGGGCCTCCAGTTCTTCGAACTGAAACGGCTTGACCACGTAATCGTCGGCGCCGGCGGCCAGGCCTTCGACCTTGTCCTGCCAGTTGCCGCGCGCGGTGAGGATCAGTATCGGGAAGGTTTTGCCGCTTGAGCGCAACTGGCGGATCAGGTCGAGCCCGCTCATGCCCGGCAGTCCGAGGTCGATCACCGCCAGGTCAAAGTTGAACTGCGCGGTCTGGTACAGTGCCTCCTCGGCGTTAGCCACCGACTCGACCACGTGGCCGCTTTCCGTCAGGCGGGTTTTCAGGTGATGACGCAGCAGCGCTTCATCTTCGACGACCAGCAGTTTCATAACGCTCTCCCGGGCAAATCAACATCTCCAAAAGCACAACGTCTCACCTCAATAGCTAACATGGCAACGGTCACTGTAGGAGCGAGCTCGCTCCTACAGGTTTCGCGTTGGCGCATGCCCTTGTCAGAAAGCGTAGTTGGCGGACAGGTAGGTCTGGGCGCTGCTGGTCAGGTCCAGCGAACCCTGCTTGTTGCCACCGCGCTCGCTCATCTCAGTGCTGGCGTTGCTGCGCAGGTAACGGTAACCCAGTTCAACCGAGGTGTTCTGCGAAACCTGTTGCAACACACCCGCCTGACCACCGATGGCGTAGCCAATATTGCTGTCGCGGCTGAAGCCTGGCGATTCCTGAGTCATTTTGGTCAGGCCGGCCGTGGCACCACCGAACAGCCTGGTGCTGCCGCCCACCGGGTAAAACAGATCGTAGCTGCCCAGGAGGTTTTCCTGACGCAGTTTAATGCCGTTGTGCGAGCCCGATACATTGTCGTACGTGGCGTAGTAGCGGCCCTTGGTATTTTGCTGGCCCAGACGAACACCCCAGGTGGTGTCCTTGCCGATCACGCCATCGGCGTTCGGGTGATTGAGGTTGTCGTTCAGGGCGTGGGACTTTTTGACCTTGTCGCTGGTCTGTCCAAGAGTAAGGCTGGCGAAGTTGTCGTCGGACGCGAAGGCTGCGGAGCTTGCGCCCAGAACCGTGATTGCCAGAAGCAGTTTTTTGAATGCAGTCATTGGGGAGTTACCTCATGTGCCGTTTGTTTTTTGGGTACGGGGCAAGGTTACGCAGCGGGTCCTGAACTCCCCCTGAACGCACTCTGAACCTGGGCTGAACCGCCCTTTCCCGAATGTTTCGACACGTTTCAACAGGAGTTTCGACCATGCGCATGTTCTTCGCCGTCCTCCTACTGGCCTTGTGCGGGCTCAGCCAGGCCGCCATCCAGACCCGGGAAATCCCCTACCAAAGTGCCGACGGCACGAAAATGATCGGCTATTACGCCTATGACGATGCGATCAAGGGCCCGCGCCCCGGGGTCGTGGTTGTGCATGAGTTCTGGGGCCTGAACGAGTACGCCAAGCGCCGCGCCCGGGATCTCGCCAGCCTGGGCTACAGCGCCCTGGCCATTGACATGTACGGTGATGGCAAAAATACCGAGCACCCCAAAGACGCCATGGCGTTCATGCAAGCCGTGGCAAAAGACAGTGCCGTGTCGAGCGCGAGGTTTCAGGCCGGGCTCGACCTGCTGAAAAAACAACCGCAAACCGATCCGCATAAAATCGCCGCCATCGGCTACTGCTTCGGTGGTGGCGTGGTGCTCAACGCCGCAAGACAGGGCGTGCCATTGGCAGGCGTGGTGAGTTTCCATGGCGCCTTGGCGACCAACACGCCGGCAACGCCAGGCAGCGTCAAGGCGAAGATCCTTGTGGAACACGGGTCGCTGGACAGCATCGTCACCCCGGAAAACATCACGGCTTTCAAGAACGAGATGGACAAGGCCGGCGCCGACTACAAATTCGTCAGCCTCGACGGCGCCAGGCACGGCTTCACCAACCCGGATGCCGACCGGCTAAGCCATGGCGATCATGGCGGGCCGGACATCGGCTACAACAAGGCCGCGGATGAAAAATCCTGGGCGGACATGCAGGCGTTTTTCAAGAAGATCTTCAGCTGAGCCGGTAGACCGCTTCGCGAGCAGGCTCGCTCCCACAGGAATTGTGCAGCGACACAAATCCACTGTGTGCGAGCCTGCTCGCGAAGGCAGCAACACCGATCTGAAGCTTTGCACTACCCAGTCCCAAGGCAACCCGGCAAAATGCCCCCCATGAATTCAGCCCCCGCCCTGCCCGTCTGCTGCACGCCCCTCGATGACCATTGGCCGCTGCCGTTTGTGCTGCCCGATACGGTCCTGTTGAGCACTCACTTCGATAGCGCCCGACTGGCCAGCGATGACTTTCAGCGCAGCGCTGTCGAAGCGCCGGCGAGCATCCAGCGCTCGGTCGCCAAACGACAGGCAGAGTTTCTCGCCGGGCGGGTGTGTGCCCGGGCTGCGTTACAGCGGCTCGAAGGTTTGAGCTTCATTCCGGCCATCGGTGAAGACCGGGCACCGGTCTGGCCTGCTCATATCACTGGCTCGATCACCCACAGCACTGGCCGGGCCGCGGCGATCGTGGCGGACAAAAGCCATTGGCGCGGCCTGGGCATGGATCTGGAAAACCTGCTCAATGCCGAACGGGCCGAACGCCTGGCCGGGGAAATCCTCAACCCGCCGGAGCTACAGCGCATGGCGGCCGGTGATCACGATCAACGGGCGTTGCTGGTCACCCTGACGTTCTCGGTCAAGGAAAGCCTGTTCAAGGCGCTCTATCCGATCGTTCAGCAACGTTTTTACTTCGAACACGCCGAAGTGCTGGAATGGCGTGAGTCGGGCGAGGTGCGGTTGCGATTGCTTACTGATTTGTCCAGCGAATGGCGCAACGGCACCGAGCTGGATGCGCAGTTCGGGGTCAAGGATGGGCAGTTGTTGAGCGTGGTCAGCATCAAGGCCTGAAGTCTTTGGCGCCTGTCAGGCCGCCATCGCGAGCAGGCTCGCTCCCACAGGGATTTGTGGTGTGACATAGATCCAGTTTGGGAGCGAGCCTGCTCGCGATGGGGTCCTATCAGACAACACAAGGCTCAACGCTTCTCCTGATTGCGTGGCCAGCTCAAGCTGAAGCATGCCCCGCCCAGGCTCTTGCTCTTGCCAATCAATGCCCGCCCGTCATGCCAATGGATGATGCGCCGCACAATGGACAGGCCTAACCCATGGCCTCCAGACGCCCGGGTGCGGCTGTCGTCGAGTCGCAGGAACGGCGTGAAGATCTTCTCCCACGCCGACTCCGGCACACCCGGCCCGTCATCCTCGATATCCACCCGGCATCGCTGCTGCCCCACCTGATAACTGATAGTCACCCGTGATTGCGCATGACGCATAGCGTTGCTCACCAGGTTCTGGATCGCCCGGTGCAGATAACGCGGTTCGGCCTCGACCCAGGCGTCGTCGTTATCGGCCGCCGACAGGCACAACCCCCGCTGCACCGTAACGTCTGCACGTAACGGCGCCAGTTCTTCGATCACCTGATTGACCAAGGCATCCAGATCGATCCGCTGAAAGTTCAGCGCCGGCGAACCCTGTTCGAGCCGCGCGTAGGTCAGCATCTCGTCCACCAACCGGTCGAGATCCTCGATGTCGTGGTCCATGCCCTGGCAGTATTTTTCCAGGGCTTGCGGCGTGGTGGCCGAACCGATCATCTCCAGGCCAAAGCGCAGGCGGGCCACCGGCGTGCGCAATTCGTGGGACACCGCGCGCACCAGTTCGCGCTGGATCGCCAGCAGCTGCTGCAAGTGCTCGGCCATACCGTTGAACGCCGACGCCAACCGCCCCACAGAATCCGCACCGCGCGCCGGCACGCGGGTTTCCAGACTGCCCTTGGCGATGCGCGTGGCGGCGGCCTCGAGGCCACGCAAGCGTCGCTCCAGCTGACGCACCAGCAGATAAACGATCAAGCCGATCAGCGTCAGGCCCAGCGCGGCGATCAGCACCAGCCATTCCGGCGGATAAGGATTCATCTGATACAACGGACCGATTTCCAGGACCCACGGTGTGCCGACCATACCGGCGAACACCCGGATCGAATCGCCGCCCTTGCCCAGCGCCATCACAGTGTCGCCCTCGGACACCCGGCGACTCTGGTCTTCGTCCATGTCCGCCTCGTCAACCGTGACCAGGCGCAGGTCGAAACCGAAGCCCTTGTCTTGCTTCAATTGCGCCAGGCGCATGGGCTGGTCGGCGACCGGTGTGCGCACCAGTTCATCGGTCAACAGGTAGATGGTCGCCCGGGCCAGTTGCTCGCTGATCTGCTGCACTTCCCCGGTGAGCATCAACTGTTCCTTGTCGCTGACCAGCTTGAATACCTTCGCCGCATGCGGGCCGGTCTGTTCCACCAATGCCTGGCCGCGCAACACACGAGTGCGCTGGGTCAGGTCGAGGTCAGTCTCGGCAAAGGCTTTCAGCGCCAGCGGAATGCCGAGCAGCCGCTCCCACACCAGCAAGGCCCGGTGGCGCTCGGTCTGGTTCATCGGTTGCAGGTTGTCGGCCATCAGCGTGAATGTGCCGTGGGCCAGACGCTCGCGGTATTGCTCGCTGCGCACCTGATTGAGCAGGTGCAACGCCAGCACACCGAGCACCGCCACCAGAATCAGCGCGGCGCACATGCCGCCATAGATACGCAGGAAGATCGAGTTCACAGGGTCTGGTCTACGCAAGCCTCGGGAACGAACAGATAGCCTTTGCTGCGCACGGTCTTGATCAGCCGTGGATGCTCCGGGTCATCGCCGATCTTCGGGCGGATGCGCGAGATGCGCACATCGATGGAGCGGTCCTGACCGTCATAGCCGATGCCCCGCAGTGCGGTGAAGATCTCCTCCCGGGAGAGGATGCGCCCGGCATTGGCCACCAACAGCCAGAGCAAGTCGAATTCGGCGCTCGTCAGCTCGATGCCGTTGCCCTGCAACCAGGCTTCGCGCAAGGCGTTGTCGACGATCAGCGGGCCGAACTGTAGACGCCGCTGTTTTTCCGGGGCGGCTTCGGGTGCTTCACTGCGACGCAGCAGGGCCTGGATGCGCGCCAGCAACAGACGCGGGCGTACCGGTTTGCACACGTAGTCGTCAGCCCCCAGGTCCAGGCCGAGAATCTGGTCAGTGTCATCGGTGCGGGCGGTGAGCATCAGGATCGGGCCGTCATAGCGGGCGCGGACCTTGCGGCAAATGCTCAGGCCATCTTCGCCGGGGAGCATCAGGTCGAGGATCACCAGGTCCGGTTGTTCCTTGATGATGCGGTTCGCAGCGAGTGCACCATCGCCTTCGATCGATACACGCAGGCCATTGGCTTCCAGGTAATCGCGGGTCAGTTCAGCCAGTCGCTGGTCGTCCTCCACAATCAATACCTGCCAGGCTTCTTGCTCCACGGGTGACCTCTGCTTGCCAAAAACACCAATAAGGAAGGATCCGCCCGTCTTTTTTGTAATGATTCGGGGGGACAAATATGTATACACGCTGGGCCGATTGTATAAACGCCGCCCGTCGAGAACACAAGCAGGTAAATGCGTTCGGACGAAGCGGTTTTTTGTGATAGGGTTCGCGCCCTTAAAAATCCGATCGAGCGTTTTCGATCGTAGAAAATCCCTGAAAAAAGGTCCGGTCCAGCAGTGTCGCGGCCTACACGCCGGTTCCCTCTTTCACACACAATTTACGCACAGGTTTATCCACAGGTAGTACGTTGCAATCCCCCCCTAAAACGCATTATCTTGTAGCCCGGCGCTAAAAAAACCCTAGATATAGGGTTTTGCGCGAAAAACCAAACACAAACCAGACACCAATTTCAAGCGCTTTTACTGCCTCTGTCCGGTTGAACCAAACGTATTTTCGAAAGACCAAACCGCGCATGCGGATGGCTACTGTATTTCGGCCCAGAGTGGTGAAAACGGTACGGGTGTTGCAGTCCCAACTGTCACCTGCAATGGACCAAGGTTTCAGGCCCAAGGCGTGAGACCAAAGACTTCGGCATGGAAGCGGCGCTCGATAAAGCCCCCTTCCTACTGTCCCGAAGTCGTTATGCCCGGCGCTCGCCGGTTGTAGTGCTTCAGGACGGAACGGTGGGCACCGTGATGGTGCCCAAACAAACATAGAGAATGTGGAGACACTCCCCCATGCAAACCGACACAACTCGCGAGAACCCGCAGGGCACCTTGCCGCAGGCCGCTGATTCGAATTCGGATCTGTCCGCCACCGCGCCTGGCCAACTGCGCGTGATCAAGCGTAACGGCACTGTCGTTCCCTACACCGATGACAAAATCACCGTCGCCATCACCAAAGCGTTCCTCGCAGTTGAAGGCGGCACCGCTGCTGCCTCGTCGCGAATCCACGACACTGTTGCCCGCCTGACCGAACAGGTCACCGCGACCTTCAAGCGTCGCATGCCATCGGGCGGCACCATCCACATCGAAGAAATCCAGGACCAGGTCGAACTGGCCCTGATGCGTGCCGGCGAGCAGAAAGTCGCTCGCGACTACGTGATCTACCGTGACGGTCGTTCGAAAGAACGCGCTGCCCACGCACCGGCCGAGGAAGCGGTCAACGCTCACCCGTCGATCCGCATCACCCGTGCCGACGGCAGCCTGGCGCCACTGGACATGGGCCGCCTGAACACCATCGTCACCGAAGCGTGCGAAGGCCTGGAAGAAGTCGACGGCGACCTGATCCAGCGCGAAACCCTGAAGAACCTGTACGACGGCGTGGCCCTGAACGACGTCAACACCGCCCTGGTGATGACCGCCCGTACCCTGGTTGAACGCGAGCCGAACTACTCGTTCGTGACCGCGCGCCTGCTGATGGACACCCTGCGCGGCGAAGGCCTGGGTTTCCTCGGCGTCGCCGAAAGCGCCACCCACCACGAAATGGTCGACCTGTACGCCAAGGCGCTGCCGGCCTACATCGCCAAAGGTATCGAGTTCGAACTGCTGAACCCTGTGCTGGCCACCTTCGACCTGGAAAAACTGGGCAAGGCGATCAACCACGAGCGCGACCAGCAATTCACCTACCTGGGCCTGCAGACCCTGTACGACCGTTACTTCATCCACAAGGATGGCGTGCGTTTCGAACTGCCGCAGATCTTCTTCATGCGTGTGGCCATGGGCCTGGCAATCGAAGAGAAGCACAAAGAAGACCGCGCGATCGAGTTCTACAACCTGCTGTCGTCCTTCGACTACATGGCTTCGACTCCGACCCTGTTCAACGCCGGTACCCTGCGTCCACAGCTGTCGAGCTGCTACCTGACCACCGTGCCGGATGACCTGTCGGGCATCTACCACGCGATCCACGACAACGCCATGCTGTCGAAATTCGCTGGCGGCCTGGGCAACGACTGGACACCGGTGCGTGCGCTGGGTTCGTACATCAAGGGCACCAACGGCAAGTCCCAGGGCGTCGTGCCGTTCTTGAAAGTAGTGAACGACACCGCCGTAGCGGTTAACCAGGGCGGCAAGCGCAAAGGCGCTGTATGTGCCTACCTGGAAACCTGGCACATGGACATCGAAGAGTTCATCGAGCTGCGCAAGAACACCGGTGATGACCGTCGTCGTACCCACGACATGAACACCGCCAACTGGATCCCGGACCTGTTCATGAAGCGCGTCTTCGATGACGGCAAGTGGACCCTGTTCTCGCCGTCCGAAGTACCGGACCTGCACGACCTGACCGGCAAGGCCTTCGAAGAGCGCTACGAGTACTACGAAGCCCTGACCGAGTACCCGGGCAAGGTCAAGCTGTTCAAGACCATCCAGGCCAAAGACCTGTGGCGCAAGATGCTGTCCATGCTGTTCGAAACCGGCCACCCATGGCTGACCTTCAAGGACCCGTGCAACCTGCGCAGCCCGCAGCAACACGTGGGCGTGGTCCACAGCTCGAACCTGTGCACCGAAATCACCTTGAACACCAACAAGGACGAGATCGCCGTTTGCAACCTGGGCTCGATCAACCTGCCGAACCACGTCGTGGGCGGCAAGCTGGACACCGCCAAGCTGCAACGCACCGTGAACACCGCCGTGCGCATGCTCGATAACGTGATCGACATCAACTACTACTCGGTGCCGCAAGCGCAGAACTCCAACTTCAAGCACCGTCCGGTCGGCCTGGGCATCATGGGCTTCCAGGACGCGCTGTACCTGCAGCACATCCCTTACGGTTCCGATGCTGCCGTCGAGTTCGCCGACAAGTCGATGGAAGCGGTCAGCTACTACGCGATCCAGGCGTCCTGCGACCTGGCCGACGAGCGCGGCGCCTACGAGACGTTCCAGGGTTCGCTGTGGTCCAAAGGCATCCTGCCGCTGGATTCGCAACAGATCCTGATCGAGGCCCGTGGCCAGAAGTACATCGATGTCGACCTGAACGAATCCCTGGACTGGGCACCGGTTCGCGCCCGTGTACAGAAAGGCATTCGTAACTCCAACATCATGGCCATCGCACCGACCGCGACCATCGCCAACATCACTGGCGTTTCGCAGTCGATCGAACCGACCTACCAGAACCTGTATGTGAAATCGAACCTGTCGGGCGAATTCACCGTGATCAACCCGTACCTGGTTCGCGACCTGAAGGCTCGTGGCCTGTGGGATTCGGTCATGATCAACGACCTGAAGTACTACGACGGTTCGGTGCAGCAGATCGAGCGCATCCCGCAAGAACTCAAAGAGCTTTACGCGACTGCCTTCGAAGTGGACACCAAGTGGATCGTCGACGCGGCAAGCCGTCGTCAGAAGTGGATCGACCAGGCTCAGTCGCTGAACCTGTACATCGCTGGCGCTTCGGGCAAGAAGCTGGACGTGACCTACCGCATGGCCTGGTACCGTGGTCTGAAAACCACCTACTACCTCCGTGCCCTGGCCGCGACCAGCACCGAGAAGTCGACCATCAACACCGGTAAGCTGAACGCTGTTTCCAGCGGCGGCAACCACGGTGACGACTCGGTCCTGGCAGCGCCTGCCGGTCCTGCTCCAGTGCCGAAGGCTTGCGCCATCGACGAGCCGGATTGCGAAGCTTGCCAATAAGCTGAGCCTGTAGGAGCGAGCTTGCTCGCGATGGTCTTGAGGCCGCCGCGTGTTTTCAGACAACACGCGTTATCGTTGACGACCATCGCGAGCAAGCTCGCTCCTACACCTACAGGTTTCGGCGAGCACAAAAAAGCCCCTCTCTCGAGGGGCTTTTTTGTGCAGCACTTTCCAGCATCAAGCCATCTGAATGATGGTCTGCATGATGGTGCTCTGGGTGGAGATGGTCTTGGCGTTCGCCTGGTAGTTGCTCTGCGCCTTGATCAGGTCGACCAGTTCGTTGGTCAGGTTGACGTTGGACTCTTCCAGGGAGTTGGAAACGATCGAACCCAGGGTGCCGGTCTCCGGCGCATCGTAGCCCGGGATGCCCGACGCGTAGGTTTCTTTCCAGCTGGTACCGCCTACCGGTTGCAGGCCTTGCTCGTTGGTGAAGCTGGCCAGGGAGATCTGGCCGATCGGCTTGGTCTGGTTGTTGCTGAAGTTGGCCAGCAACACACCGCTGCCGTCGATGGTCAGGTTGGTGATCTGGCCAGTGGCGTAACCGTTCTGCGCCGGAATCGAACGCGCGGTGTCGGCGTTGAACTGGGTGGTATTGGCCATGGCGATGGTCAATCCAGCCGGATCGGCTGCGGCGCCGTTGGCTGTCCAGACGCCATTGGTGACACTGCCCGGAGTCCAGTTGGTGATTTTCAGGTCACTGCTGATCACCGAAGTCGGCGGCGTGGTTGGCGGCGTCACCGGTGTGCTGACCGAGGTCAGTTTGCCGGTGGAATCGAACGACATGGTCGAAGCAACCGGCGCGGTAACGGTAGGATCACTGCCATCCGGATTACGGCCATCGATCAGCGTGTAGGTGTCCCACGTGTTCGCTCCAGTCTTGACCATGTATTGATCCATGGTGTGCTGGTTACCCTGAGTATCGAAGATCGGGGTACTGAACGACTTGGTAAAGGTCTCGGTCTTGGACGGGTCAAACTTGTTCGCCGCAACCGTCTGGTCGATCACCGCCGAGGTGGAGTTCAGGTTGATCGTCGACGACACGGTGCTGGTGGATTTCGGTGCCAGGTTGGAGGTGTCGATGCGCAGGTCGGTCAGCACGCCATTGACGATCTTGCCGTTGGCATCCACACCGTAACCTTGCAGGCGGGCCGTACCGTCGCTGTTGGTGACGTAGCCTTCCTTGTCGGTCTTGAATGTACCGGCACGGGTGTAGGTCAGCGAACCGTTGTTGCTCAGGACAAAGAAACCGTTGCCCTGGATACCCATGTCGAGCACGTTACCGGTGTTGCTTACGTCACCCTGGCCGAACTGCTGGGAAACGTTGGCCAGGCGCACGCCGTTGCCGACGGTCTTGCTGCCGGTGCCCAGGCGGGTCGCCGAGTACACGTCTTCGAATTCTGCACGGGACGATTTGAAACCGGTGGTCGCGACGTTGGCGATGTTGTTGCCGGTCACGTCCAGTTGTTTGTTGGCTGCATAGAGACCGCTAAGGCCGATATTGAAAGACATCATCCACTCCTTTGTGCCGTGTTAGTCGGCTCTACATACCAATGGTTTGTACTTTGGACAGGGCAACGCTGCCCAGCCCGGCCAGATTGAGCATCAACTCACCGCCGGTCTGGCTGATGGTCACGCTGTTGACGGTCGCCGGCAGGTTGGTGATCAACGCGACGGACTGGCCATCGATCGTGCTCGTGGCGCCGAAGGTGTAGGTGCCCGCCGGTACCGTCTCACCCGCATCGTTCTTGCCGTCCCAGATGAAGCTGGCGTTGCCGGCCTTCTGCGAACCGAGGTCGATGGTGCGCACGGTCTTGCCGGTTGAGTCGGTGATCTTCAGGGTGGCGGACGCCACCGAAGACGGTACCACCACCGTGCCGCTGAGGCTCTTGGTGGTATCGACCACGGCCTTGTCACCCGGAGCGATGACCGAACGGCCCACCAGCGACGATGCCTGCAAGGCCTGGGACGAGTTGTAGTTGCTGGCCAGGCCGCTCACGGTGTTGTTGAGCGTGGTGATGCCTTCCAGGCTGCTGAACTGCGCCAACTGGGCCACGAACGCGCCGTTGTCTTGGGGCTCCAGCGGGTTCTGGTTTTTCAGCTGGGTCACCAGCAACTGCAGGAACGCATCCTTGCCCAGGGCCTTGTTGCCCGTGGCGCTGCCGGTTGCCGACGCGAGGCCGTCAGTCGTGGCGTTGGTCTTGATCGAGGAGTTGGCCAGGATATCGTTGAGGCTCAAACCGCTGGTGGAATCGGTAACACTCATCTGAGTCGTCCCTTATCACTGACCGAGGGTCAGGACCTTCTGCATCATGGTTTTGGCGGTGTTCATCATTTCGGCGTTGGTCTGGAACGAACGGCTCGCAGAAATCATGTCGGCCATTTCTTCAACCACGTTGACGTTCGGGTAGTAGACGTAGCCCTTGGCATCGGCCGCCGGATGGTTCGGCTCGTAGCGCGCCTCGAGGTTGCTCTGGTCTTCGACCACCCCCAGCACCTGCACGCCCTGACCGGCGGCATCCTGGTTCTGGAACAGCGAGTCGCTGCCGCCGCTCTGGCCGCCCTGGAACATGGTGGCGAACACTGGATGACGCGCGCGGTAGGTCTGGTCGATGCTCGACGAAACCGTCTCGGCGTTGGCGATGTTCGAAGCGACGGTGTTCAAACGCGTGGTCTGCGCACTCATGCCGCTACCGGCAATGTTGAAAACACTGGATAGAGACATGGCTTACTCTCCGCGCAGGGCTGACACCAGCCCTTTGAATTTGCTGTTGAGCAGGGTGAAGCTGGCCTGGAAGCCGATCGCGTTTTGCGCGTAGTTCGACTGTTCCAGCTGGGCGTCCACGGTGTTCTGGTCGATCGACGGTTGCATCGGCGTGCGATACAGCAACGACTCGTCGCCATTGCCCAGGCCTTCAGCCTCGATGTGACGGCTGTTGGTCATGTTCAGGGCGAAGGTGCCGCTTTTGGTTTTCTCGTTCTGCTCGGCGAGCACTTTCGAGAAGTCCAGGTCCCGAGCCTTGTAGTTCGGGGTATCGGCGTTGGCGATGTTGTTGGCCAGGACTTCGGCACGCTGGGCGCGGAAGCCCAGGGCTTGTTCGTGGATACCGAGCGCTTTATCGAAGCTGATGCTCATGTCGGGAAACCTTCGGGTGACCTGATTTTTCGTAGGATCAACTTAGCAAGCCCCATGCCAATTCAAAAAAGCCCGGAAACCGGGGCTTTGCCGGCCATGGCAACGCGGCAATGCCAGAAAAGCGGCAACGGTTTTCCGCCGCATGCCGCTTTTCTGCCGCCTCCTTACCCTTTTCAGAACACCGCCGGCCACTGTGGGAGCGAGCCTGCTCGCGATAGCGGTGTGTCTGGCAAAGTTGAACTCGACTGTCAGGACGCCATCGCGAGCAGGCTCGCTCCCACAGGGAAATGCAGTGCTTGCGAGAAATCATCAGGCACAAAAAAACGGGAGTCCCTGAGGACTCCCGTTTTTTATGCGCGCCACTTTTGCATCACTTCGCCTGGTAAATGATCCCCGGGCTGCACTGGACCATCTGGTAATGATCCGGCAACCCGTTCAGCGCTTCGGAAGCACCGAGGAACAGGTAACCGCCCCGCTTCAACGTGCTGTGGATGCGCAACAGGATGTCCTTCTTCACCTCGGCGGAGAAGTAGATCAACACGTTGCGGCAGAACACGATGTCGAACTTGCCCAGACTCGCGTAGCTGTCCAGCAGGTTGAAGGAACGGAATTCCACGCGGCTCTTGATCGGCGCCTTGATCGCCCAGCGTCCCGGTCCTTTCGGGTCGAAATAACGCTGCAGACGCTCGGGCGACAGACCGCGGCCGATGGCCAGGCTGTCGTACTCACCGGTCTTGCAGTTGTTCAGCATGGTGCCGGACAGGTCGGTGGCAACGATCTGCACACCCATCCTCAACTGACCCATGTTGACCCGCTCGAACTCGTCGATGGACATCGACAGCGAATAGGGTTCCTGGCCCGACGAGCATGCCGCCGACCAGATGCGCAGGCGCTGGCCGGGACTGGCCTTGATCGCTTCGGGCAGGACCTTGTTCTTCAAGACTTCAAACGGGTAGGTGTCTCGAAACCACAGGGTTTCATTGGTGGTCATGGCATCCACCACCTGCTCGCGCAAACCGCTGCGCGGTTGCGTCTGCATGCGCTGAACCAGCTCACCCAAAGACTTGATGCCTTGCTGTTCCATCAGTTTGTTGAGACGGCTGGAGACCAGGTACTGCTTGTTTTCACCGAGCAAAATGCCACAGGCTTTTTCCAGGAATACCCGGAACTGTTCGAAATCCAAATTACCCGTAGACAATGATGCCGCCTCTTAAATCGTGTTGACTGCCTGGGGTGCGAACCCCTAGCTGAAATCTGCTGCTTTGATCCGGTCGACTACCCGGGATGCCAGGTCATCAGGACGGAATTTGGCCAGGAAGTCATCGGCACCGACCTTCTTGACCATCGCCTGATTGAATACCCCCGACAACGAAGTATGCAGGATGATATGAAGCTTTTGCATGCGCGGGTCGTTGCGGATTTCCGCCGTCAGGGTGTACCCGTCCATCTCCGGCATCTCGATGTCGGAGATCATCATCAGGAACTCTTCTTCCGGTTTCTTGCCCTCGTCGACCAGTTTGCGCAGGTAATCCAGCGCTTGCCGACCATCGTTCAACGCCACCACTTCGACGCCGACCGTTTGCAGGCAACGCGTGACCTGCTTGCGCGCCACCGACGAGTCATCGACCGTCAGCACTCGCAACGAAAGCGCCTTGTGCCGGGTTTCGACATCCACCACACCCACGGAAATCGCTTCCGGCGTCGGTGCCACTTCCGCCAGCACCTTCTCGACGTCGATGATTTCGACCAACTGATTGTCGACCCGCGTCACCGCCGTCAGGTAGTGATCGCGCCCGGTGCCCTTGGGCGGCGGATGGATCTCCTCCCAGTTCATGTTGACGATGCGCTCCACCGAGCGGACCAGGAAACCCTGGGTCTTGGTGTTGTACTCCGTGATGATCACGAAGGGATTGTTCTTGTCCTTCAACGCACCGGAGCCAGTCGCCATTGCCAGATCAAGGATCGGAATGGTCGCCCCCCGGATGTTCGCCACGCCGCACACGACAGGACTGGACTTGGGCATCAGCGTCAGTTTGGGGCATTGCAGCACCTCCCGAACCTTGAACACGTTGATCCCGTACAGCTGCTGGCCGTCGAGACGGAACAACAACAGCTCAAGGCGATTCTGCCCCACCAGTTGCGTGCGCTGGTTTACCGAATCCATTACACCAGCCATGCCCAGACTCCTACACCAACGCCAAGTGTTGTTGCGACGCGCCTTCATCACTAAACGGCACGGCGCTTGCTTTTTTAATCGTTATGAACACAGAACCGACATTTTTCCGACGCCTGACCACACCCTGCCGAAAATTGCTCGGCGTGCTGGCGGCTGTTTGCCTGTTCAACGCTGGCAGCCCTGCCCTTGCTGACGCGGTTACCTTGCCTGACATGCTTATCGGCGTCACTCAGGGCTTTCTTGAATTCACCGTAGAAGACTATCTGGCTACCAGCCAAACGGAAGGTCGCTACGAGATCCAGGTCAACCCGCTCGATCCGCGTATGCACATGCCCATGTGCGACAAGGAATTGACAGCAACCCTTGAGAGTCCCAAGCCGTTGGGACGGGTTACGGTCAAGGTCCGCTGCGAGGGCGCTTCCCCCTGGACAGTCTTCGTACCCGCTCAAGTCCGCCTGTTTCGCGATGTCGTGACCAGCGCCCGGCCACTGCGCCGCGCAGCCATTGTCGAACCTGGGGATGTGGTCCTGCGCGAGCGCGATATCAGCCTCATCAGCCAGGGCTACCTGACCTCTCTCGATCAGGCGATCGGGCAGCGACTGACCCGACCAATGGTCGCCGACCAGGTGATTACCCTGGTGCATATCGAACAGGCCGAGGTCATCCGCAAGGGTGATCAGGTGGTGATTACCGCCCGCAGCGGCACGCTCAGCGTGCGCATGCCGGGCGAAGCCCTGTCAAACGGCAGCCTGAGCGAACAGATTCGGGTGAAGAACCTCAATTCCCAAAGGGTCATCAAGGCGCAGGTCATGGCGCCGGGGCAGGTGGAAGTGTCCATGTAAGGCGCTCAGTTCATCGGAATGTGGCACTTGCCGCGGCTGTTCCCTAGACTGTGTTCCAGGCACGGTAAGCGCTGGCGCGCGCAAGGTTCATTGATAAATGGGCCTAAAGTTTTCCAGGGAATGGCCGAAACCATGGCAAGCGTCCAAATTCCCAGAGGTTTTTTATCATGGTCATCGATTTCAGCCGTTTGAACAGCTCCTCGTCCCTTACGGGCAGTACACGTACCAGCGCCAGCAAGGAAAGCGCCGAAGCCGGCAAATCCTTGCCGCTGGAGTCCGCGGCCGAACAGGCCGGTACCGTCAAAAGCGGGGAATCGGTACATCTCAGCGATGAGGCTCAACAGTTGCAGAAGGTCACTGACAAGCTGCGCGATCAACCCGCCGTCGACAACGCCCGCGTGGCCGAGTTGAAAGCAGCGATTGCCGATGGCAGCTATAAAGTCGACAGCAACCGTGTAGCCAGCAAACTGCTCAACTTCGAAGCCCAGCGCTAGGCCACCGCCAGCGCCAGGCTTTTGGACGCTTAAAACCCAAGGCCAGCCATGCACGACACTCAATTACTGCAACTGATCACCGACGACTTTGCTCCAGCGCAACACCTGCTGGAACTGCTGCAGACCGAATCCCTCGCATTGCATGGCCGCGACATGCCATTGCTCGAGGACATCCTGGCGCAGAAACAGGCATTGGTCGTTTTGCTCGAACAGCATGGCCGCAAGCGCAGTGAAGTCCTCGCCAGCCTCAACCTGCCGACCAACCGTGGCGGTCTGGAGCAACTGGCCAGCCAGTCGAGCATTGGCGAGCAGTTGCTGGCGCAAAGTGACGTGCTGACCGATCTCCTGGCCCAGTGTCAGGCCATCAACGCCAACAACGGCCAGTCGATCCTCACTCAGCAGGCCGCTACGGCCACCCAGCTGAAAATCCTCACCGGCGGTGAAACCCCGGCGCTTTACGATGCCAGCGGAACATTCTCCAAGCTTGCCAAGCCGCGCCCGCTCAGTCAGGCATGAACCGGTCAATGCCCCCGCTCTATCAAGACGCGCAACATACTGGCAAACTGCCACCCAGCCGTAGTCAAATTTTGTCTGGAGATTGATTAACCGTGTCCAATGCCTTATCCGTGGATGATGCTCCGCAGCCACCCAAGGTGCTCTCCACGCCCTTGGAAATCTCCAGCAACCTGCGCCAGCTGCTCGAAAGCCATGACCCGCTGATCATTACGTTCCACGAGCGCAGCCAGCGCTTCCAGAGCTACCTGGTGGACCTGGACCGTGACAGCAATATGATTGCCCTGGACGAAATGATTCCCCGTGACGGCGAGCGCTACCTGCTGGCGGGCGAGCCGTTCAGGGTCGAAGGCTTTCACGAAGGCGTACGCATAGCCTGGGAAAGCAACGGCCAATTGAACATCGACGAATCCGGTGGCAGCCGCTGCTATCGTGGCACCCTGCCCGATGAAGTGGTGTACCACCAGCGCCGTAATGCGTTCCGTGCGGCACTGAAGCTGGCACAACTGGTCAACGTCAACCTCGACGGCGAAAAGCTCAAGGCCTCCATCAGTGGCAAGCTGCTGGATATTTCCGCTACCGGCTGCAAACTGCGTTTCGACGGTGACATCACTGGCAGCCTGCAACTGGGTCAGGTTTACGACCGCTTCAGCGCCGAACTGCCCTTTGGCAAGATGACCGCGCCGGTCGAGTTGCGTTATCTGCACTTCGAAGAAAAAATCTCCACCACCTTCGCCGGCGTTCGCTTCCATAACATGAGCGGGCTGGTGCAGCGTCAGGTCGAACGCTTCGTCTACCAGTTGCAACGCGAAGCGCGTCGCTTCGACAAAGACGATCTCTGATGTAGCACGGCCCCTGTAGGAGCCGGCTTGCCGGCGAAGGCGTCCTTTAACCTTGCATCGATACAACGGACGTCTTCGCTGGCAAGCCAGCTCCTACAAAAACGGGCAGTCCCTTGCGGTGACTGCCCGTTTTTTTAGGTTCTTCACGCAATCCCGGGGAGCACATATAACGAAATATCTGTAGGGGCTGCCGAAGGTTCGGGCCGCGTTCTGACGATCTTTTTGATCTTAATCTTCAGTAATCTCCAGATCGCAAAAGCAAGATCAAAAGATCGTCCGAACGCGGCCCGAACCTCCGGCAGCTCCTACA